>JACIWP010000036.1 GCA_014360855.1 Anaerolineae bacterium | reverse complement strand
GGCCGGCGAGCATGTGGTGCGCCTGCGCTTCGGGGATACGCCCGTGCGGCTGGCCGGCAAAGGTATTTCCCTGGTATCCCTGCTGGCGGCGGGATGGCTCCTCTGGCCGGCGCGCCGGCGCACGGCAGGAACGGGCGCGAGCGATGATTGACCTGTCCGCTGGGTATCGCCGCAGGCGAAGTTCACCGGGAGCGCGCATCGCGCTGGTCGCGGTGTTCGTCCTGTTAGCGCTCATGATATGGCAGCCCTGGAAGAGGGGGCCGGCGCCAGAGCTGGCCCTGTCGCCGGCGCTCACTCCGATGCGCACGCCGGCGGCCACGGGGGACGTTACCTCGACCCCGACAGTCTCTCCCACACCGACGACGCTGCCATCGGCTACCCCGGTCGCTGTATCCCAGGCCATGACATATACCGTGACGGCCGGTGACACGCTGATTGGGCTGGCGAAGCGCTTTGGGGTGCCCCTGCGCGACCTGCTGGCGGCCAACGCTCTGGAGGAGGATGACATTCTGCGGGTGGGGCAGGTGCTGACCATTCCGGCCGGCGCAGTCACGCCGACGCCGGCCGAAAACACCGCGATCTACGAGGTGCAGGCCGGCGATACGCTGTCGGAGATCGCGACGCGCTTCGGTGTGCCCATCGGCGACATCATGCGGGCTAATGACATTGCCGACCCGGAGCTTTTGCAAATCGGACAGGTGCTGCGCATACCGCTGGGCCCGCCCACTCCTACCAGCACCCCGACCCCGGTGCCGACTCCCACGCCGACTCCTGGGCCGCCCCTGCCGGCGCCTCTGCCGCTGTGGCCGGCGGACGGGGCCGACTTACGGGGGGAGCGCTATGTCCTGCTCAACTGGACGGCGGTCGGTCTTCTGACAGCGGAACAGGGCTATCTCGTGCGGTTATGGCGGGAAGATGCCGGCGGGGTAGCGGCGGTCTGGACCTGGGATACAAGCTGGAGATGGGGGAGGGAGATCTGCGCCGGCCAGGGTACCCATCGCTTTACCTGGAGCGTGGCGGTGCTGGAGTGCGCTGACTGCAGACGCGACGCCCCGGGAAGGATAGATGAATTTGGCGGTCAATTCCTCAGCGCTGAGAGCATCCCGCGCTCCTTCCTGTGGTGCGGGGAGCGCTGAGGGGCCGGCTGGGTGCAAAATGAACCCGCCATGCTCTAGTGCGAGCATGGTGGGTTCATTGATTGACATAAAGATATTGACACAGGGCAGTACTCAGCCGATCTGAATCTCACCGGTGGAGCCGGCTTCCGCCTCCTCGCCGCCGGCCTGCTCGAGCCGGCCCAGCATTTCCTCTTTCGTGCGGATGGCGGCAATTTTGCCCTCTTTGATGGCTTCTTGCACCGTGCGGGTGATGAACTCCTTGGCCTCATCCAGGGAGAGGTCGGAGAAGCGCTGTTTCAGCTCTTCGCCCTTTTGCCGCAGTTGGGAAATGGTCTCTTTGCCGGGCTGTGGGGCAAAGAGGAGAGCCAGGCCGGCGCCGATCAATCCGCCGATCAAAAATCCCGTCAGGAATTCGCCTCCGCCGTCTCTTGCCATTGGATACCCTCCTCTTTCAGATAAAGAATTGACACGTGAACGAGCCTCATGCAGTGTCCGTGGAATCCTCGCCGTGGGAATGCGCCGCGCCCTTGGGCCAGGCCGAGAGCACCTGGAAGGCACGCCGGATGCCGGCGGCAGTACTGCTGAGATCTACCAGCGGTTTGATGAGGTGCCGGCTCATGAAGGTCGTGGTGCCCCGTACCGTGCCCACCGTCTCGCTGGCGGAATCCAAAATGGGCTGGATTTCTTCCCGCAGAAGCTTGATGAGCCGCTGAAGCTGGACGAGCAGAATGATCAACAGGACGCCGATGACGATGGACAAGATGGCCAGGATGATGATGGCGACATCCCGGATACTGCCGATAACGGTCATGCCGGCACCTCTCTTTGTGCTGAGTGTCCCAGGAAGCGGCCCCTGCGAGGACCCAGAGCTACATACATTGTAAATATTTCGGCGGGAATGTCAACCCCATGCTTCAGACCGTTCCCGCCTTCCGATAGATTTGTCGGATGCCCACCGCGATGATGGCCGCCGGCAGGAGGCCGATGAGCAATGCAGTCGTTGGTGAAGACGATCCATAGAATAGGAGTGTTCAGTCCGTAGGGGCCTCGGCCTGCCCGTTCCAGCCAAGGCGGGCGGAGATGGCGCGAGCGGCTTCCATTAATGCGCCGGCCATTTCCTCAATGCGCTCGTAGCTCAGGCGGCCGGCGGGGCCGGGTATGCCAATGGATGCGACCGCGCGGCCGGTGATATCCCGGATGGGGGCGGCCACCGCACGCACGCCGATTTCAATTTCCTCATCGTCCAGGGCCCAGCCGCGCTGGCGGATTTCCTCCAACTGCTGGAAGAGCGCCGCCTTAGTGGTGATGGTGTGTTCTGTGAACTGGCGCAGGGTGTCTGGCAGGAGGGCATCCACCTCCTCGGGTGGGAGGAAGGCCAGGATGGCCTTGCCGCTGGCCGTGCAGTGTGCCGGCAGACGCATACCGGTCGCCACGGCGACGGCAATGGGGAATCGAGAGGGGAAAACGTCAAGGTACAATACCTGGCCGTCATCCAGGATACCCAGGTCGCAGACCTCACCAAAACGGTCCACCATCTCGCGCATGTGCGGGATGGCCTCTTGGCGGAAGTCCATGCGCCGCAGGATGGACAATCCCAGTTCCAGGAGGCGGACGCCGAGGCGGTATTTATCGCTGCCGGGCACGCGCTCGAGGATGCCGGCGTTCACCAGGGCAACCACCAGACGGTGCGCGGTGGCGCGGTGAAGCCCCACCTGGCCGGCGATCTGTGACACACCCAGCACCGGATGTGTATCGTCGAAGCAGGCGAGGATCTGCATGATGCGGTCAATGACCTGCACATGGTAAATGGAAGGGTCTTTCATAGGCAACTGCTCGCCCTGATATATACATGCTGTACGGATTCACATAAAGCTTAACACAGCGGTTGGAATCCGTCAACTTTGGGATACACGCAGGGCATCGGGTTATAATAGATCAATGTGCGTTTGAGACTGATGAAACTCTGCTTGACATACCTGCCCAATTTCATATAATGATACGTGTCTGTGTACCTCAAGGAAGAGTTCTGCGCGGTTGCCCCGTTTGACAGATCGTTTTCCACCAGGATGCAATCGGATACGCGGTCGTGGCCGGCCGGCGTGCATGCGGCGCCGTGCCATAGGGTCCGCATACCTTACTATCGGAGAGCGGAAATGTGCACCATACCCAAATGCATGAGCACCCAACATCCTGACAACGTCTACTCGCCTTTCTTTGCCGAAAATGTGGTCATCAACGGCGAGGAGGAGATTAAAGAGGCGTATTATGTCTTCTCCCACCTGGGCTGTGACGAGCAAATGTGGGACTACGAAGGTAAAGAGGTTGATAACTTCGTAGTCAAGAAACTGCTGAACCAATATCCGTCCTTTTTCCGCGACAAACGCTTGGGGAAAGATGTGTTTATCACCCTGCGCGTCCCCAACCCAACGGTGGAGAAGGGGGAGGCCAAGGTATTGTTGGAGACCCTGGACAGCATTCCTCGTTCATTTGACGCGGCCAAGATGTTCTATGGGGATGATATACCCCCTATCTTTGAGGTCATTCTCCCGATGACCACTTCCCACCGCTGTCTGGACCGTATTTATCTCTACTATCGCGATTTCGTGGTCGGCAAACAGCATAAGCCGTTCAAGCCGGGGGATGTGACCATCTGCGAATGGATCGGCGAGTTCAAGCCGGAGACCATCAACGTTATCCCCCTGTTCGAGGATATGCCGCGCCTGCTGGAGGCGCATACCATCACTCGCGACTTCATCCGGGATAAGAAGCTGAAGTACCAGCGGGTGTTCCTGGCGCGTTCGGACCCGGCGATGAATTACGGGTTGATCAGCGCGGTCCTGCTGAACAAGATTGCCCTGATGGAGCTTGAACGGCTGTCGCAAGAGATCGGCATTCCCATCTACCCTATCGTCGGGGTGGGTTCGCCTCCGTTCCGCGGCAACCTGCGCCCACAGACTGTGGACCGGGTCATCCAAGAATATCCCAGCGCCTCCACGCTCACTGTGCAGTCATCCTTTAAGTACGACTATGCACCGGAGGAGGTGCGAGAAGCGGTGCGCCTTCTGCGCGAGCGGCAGATTCAGCCGGCGCAGGAGGTGGACCGCGGCCGCTGTCTGGAGATCATCAACAAATATGTCATTGCCTATCAGGAGCAGTTGCAGGCTGTGGTACCGGCCATCAATGAGGTGGCCAAATACGTCCCCCAGCGGCGCCGGCGCAAGCTTCATGTCGGATTGTTCGGCTATGCCCGCGGCGTGGGGGGCATTACTCTTCCCCGCGCCATCGGCTTCACCGCCGCCATGTATTCGCTTGGGTTCCCGCCGGAGATCCTGGGACTGGATGCGCTCACCGAGGATGATATCCAGTTCCTCCAGCAGGTCTATGTGAATTTCAGGCGGGACCTGCGCGATGCGGTGCGCTTCCTCAACCCGGACACGCCCTGGCTGACGCCGGCCCTGCGCCGGCAGTTGGAGCATCTGGGGGTGGCTGGCAACTATCATGAGGAGCACCGCTCGCTGACAGACCACATTATCAAGTCGCTCCAGTCGCATCACGTGGAGCAGATGGAGGACTGCATCCTGCGCGCGGCATACGCGCGGCGCTTTTTGGGATAATCCATTGGCTGCGCCCCTGGTGCTGTCCCACCGACGGCGCCGGCCGTACCCAGATGCGGATGGAAGCTTTTTCGGCCGAGGTGTGAACGATCCCGGGCCCATCCTCTCGCTTTCATTGACACCGGCCGCCGGCTGTGCTATAATGCATACAGGCCCGACCATCTGACAAGTTTCAAAAGGAGCATACCATGGGATACACCAGACCCTTCGGCGTCCAGCGCTCCTATGAGCTGTTTGCCCGCGCCCAGTCCCTGATGCCGGGGGGAACGCAACTGATCTCCCGCCGGCCCGACCGCTACGCCTACGGCGTGACCCCCGCACTGGCCGAACGCGCCAAGGGTTGCCGCTTCTGGGATGTGGATGGCAATGAGTATATTGACCTCCAGATGGCAGTGGGCGCGTGTGTGCTCGGTTATGCGGATGATGTGGTGGATGCCGCGGTCATCGAGCAGATACGACGCGGGCCGGCGCCCAGCGTCAGCACCACGGTGGAGCTGGAGCTGGCGGAGGAGCTGACGAACACAATCCCCTGCGCCGAAATGGTGCGCTTCTGCAAAGGCGGCGGCGAGGCCAATGCCATTGCCATCCGCATCGCCCGCGCCTATACCGGCCGAGATAAGATCGCCTTCTGCGGCTACCACGGCTGGCACGACTGGTACCTGGCCGCCAACCTGGAGTCCACCGCTGTGCTGAACGATTACCTCCTGCCTGGTATCGAGCCGGCCGGCGTGCCCCGCGGATTGGCCGGCACCGCCATCCCTTTCGCCTGGGAAAACCTTGCATCACTGGAGCAGGTGCTCGAGACCCATAAGGGCGAGATCGCGGCCGTTATCCTGGAGCCGGCCCGCTCCTTCGACCCCAAGCCGGGGTACCTGGAGGGTGTGCGGGAGCTGGCCACGCGTTACGGCGCGGTGCTCATCTTCGATGAGGTGGTGACCGGCTTCCGCCTGCACATCGCCGGCGCGCAGGGCAAATACGGCGTGGTGCCCGACATCGCCACGTATGCCAAGGCCATTTCCAACGGCTATCCCTTTGGCGCGGTGGCCGGCAGACGGGAGATCATGTCCATCGCCGCCGACCTGTTCATCAGCAGTACGTACTGGTCCGACCCCATCACTGCCGCCGCGGCGCTGGCCACCATCCGCGAGTATAAGCGCCGCGATGTCCAGACCTACATTGATCGGATGGGCAAGCGCTATATGCAGGCGTTCAACGCCCTGGCGGAGCAGGCGGAAGTGCCGGCCCGCTTCGCCGGCATGGGATGCAGTTTTGTCCTGCAGTGGGATTTCGAGGACCCCGATCCCTTGCTCCGCAAGCAGGCCACCACCCTTTTCATCCAGGAGTGCAATAAGCGCGGCATCTTCGCCGCCGGCGGCATGCATATGTGTTGGGCACATACTGAGGCCGAGCTGGAAGAGCTGAAACCTCGCTGGGAAGAGGTGCTGGGAGTCTTGCGCGACGCCATTCGCGCGGGGGACATCGCCGGCCGGCTGGAAGCGGAAGTGAGCAAGGAAGCGTTCCGCCGGCTCGTGCGCTAACGCCCTCAGGAGGGCATCATGCAGGTTATCGAGCACGGCATCATTTTCGACGCCCGGCAGGCCCCGCCACAGCGGCGCTTCTGCTCTTTCACGAGCCTGCTGTACACCGCGGACGGACGCCTGCTGGTGGCATTTCGGGCCGGCAGTTCCAAGGATTCCGCCGATGAGAACATCCTGATTTGCGAAAGCACCGACGGGGGCCACAGTTGGGAGCTGGTGTGGGAGGGCTTCCCGCTGGAATACGCCGGCGTGAGCGGCGCCTGGCGCGCTGGGGCGCTTTTCGAGCTGGAGCCGGGCCGGCTGTTGGGCTATTTCACCTGGTTCGAACGCACTGACCCGACCCTGCCCCTCTCCAACCCCGAGACCCAGGGCATCCTCCCCAGCCGGCTCTTGCTGGCCGAATCGAGCGATTACGGGCGGAGCTGGCACGCCTGGCGGGAGCTGGACGTGCACCCCTTTGAGGGCGTCTCTGCCACCGGCGCGCCCCTGCGCCTGTCGGACGGTGTGCTCGGTTTTCCGTATGAAGCCTGGAAGAGCTACTATGACGCGCGTCCGGGTGCGCATCATGCCCTGCTGCGCCGCTCGCCGGACGCCGGCCGCACCTTTGAGCCCCCGGTCATCGTGGCCCATGACCCGGCGGCGCGCGTCTTTTACTGGGACCAGCGGCTGGGGATCGCGCCGGATACGGGCCGGCTCATCGCGCTGTTCTGGACCCACGATCGCCAGCTCGGCCAAGACCGCAATGTCCACGTGGCCTGGGGCTCGCCCGATGGACGGCGCTGGACATCGCCGCCGGCCGACACCGGCTTCGCCGGCCAGATCGCCTATCCCCTCTGCCTGGGCGGGGAAAGGGTCCTGGCTGTTTACGTGCACCGCCACGACCCTCCTTCCATCCGCGCCGTCTTGAGCCGAGATTTCGGCCGCACATGGGAGCTGGCGGAAGAGTGTGTGGTCTATGAGAGCACCGCCGGCCGCGAATCCGGCGTCGGCGGTCAGCGCGAGTTCGGCGATTACTGGGCGGACATGAACCGCTGGACCTTCGGGCATCCGGAGGCCTGCCTTCTGCCAGACGGCCAGGTGCTGGCGGCGTTTTACGCCGGCGACACAACCGCCATGAGCATGCATTGGGCGCGGTTGGCGCTGTAGCCGGCAACGCGCTATAATGTCTCTATCATCCGATATAAGGGCGAGCCAAAATGGAATATCGTGAGCTTGGCAGAACGGGTCTGCGTGCCTCCCGCCTGGGTTTCGGCAGTATGCGTCTGCCGACCATCACCATCGGAAGCACCGACTATATTGACTTTGACCGCGCTGTCGAGGTCCTGCATGCCGCGTTCCGGCTGGGCATCAATTACGTGGACTGCGGCTTCCTCTACGTCAGCGAGCAGGCGGAGATCGCGGTCGGGCGCGCGGTCAACTCTTGGCATTCCCCCGACGACATCATCATCACAGACAAGGCCACCAAATTCCGCCTGGAGCGCCAGGGCGACCTGCGCCGCATGCTGGAGCATCAGCTTCAGCGTCTGGGCAGGGATTGGGTCCATTTTTACCTTTTCCACGGCATCGGATGGGACAATTTCTGGGAGCTGGACGCCCAGACCGGCTGGATCCGGGACATGTTTCGGGCGCGGGAAGAGGGCCTGGTGCGGCATGTGGGCTTCTCTTTCCATGATGAACCGCAGGCCATGATGGACCTGGTCAATCTGGGATGGGCGGAGCTGGTGACCTGTCAGTACAATTACCTGGACCGGCGCAATGAGGTGGCGATGCGCTACGCGGCATCGAAGGGTGTGGCGGTGGTGGTGATGGGGCCGGTGGGGGGCGGCCGGCTTGCGGTGCTCCCCAAGGGCGTGGCCGAGCGTACGGGCTGGAGCGCGCAGTCCGCGGCCGAGCTGGCCCTGCGCTTCGTCGCGTCCAACCCGGATGTCGATGTCATGCTGTCCGGCATGAATTCGGTGGAGATGGTGGAACAGAACGTGATGGCGGTGGAGAAGGGGCCGCTGGCGCCGGCCCAGGTCCAAGAGATCGCCGCGCTGATGGATTATTATGGCCGGCTGGCAAAGCTGTACTGCACCGGCTGTCAGTACTGCCTGCCCTGTCCCCAGAACGTCAACATCCCGCGCGTGTTCGAGCTGTTCAACTACCTCACGGTGTACGGCCTGGAGGAATATGCCCGGCGCGAGTACGCCCGGCTGATGGGCAAGGGGCAGGACGCCTCGCACTGCATCGAGTGCGAGACCTGTCTGGAGCGCTGTCCGCAGTCCCTCCCCATTCCGGAGCGGCTGAAAGAGGCCCATGCCGCGCTGAGCGCCGGCGCCTGCCCCCCCGCTCTACGTGGACAAAACCGCCCCCTTGTGCTATGATTGTCCCACTCTTGATTCCCGACAGGAGTGATACAGGTGATACCTATCTCTGACCGACTGCCCACGCGGCGCTTCCCCATCATGACCGTCCTGCTGATCGTCGCCAATGTGGTGATCTTCGGCTTTGAGCTTCTGCTGGATATGCTCGGCCTGCTGGAGCCGTTCATCTACGCCTTTGGGGTCGTGCCGTATCGGGTACTGCACCAGTTTGACGCGCTGACGGCGTTCAGCTTTTTCTCGTCCATGTTTCTGCACGGGGGTTTCCTGCACCTGGCCGGCAATATGCTGTACCTCTGGATCTTCGGCAACAACGTCGAGGATGCGCTGGGGCACTTCCGCTTCCTCATCTTCTACTTCCTGTGCGGGATCCTGGCATCGCTGGCGCAGGTGCTGGCCAGCGTGAATTCGACGATCCCCGGCATCGGTGCCAGCGGGGCAATCGCCGGCGTGCTGGGGGCGTATCTGGTGCTGTTCCCGCATGCGCGCATTATCACGCTCATCCCGCTGGGGATTTTCACCCAGTTGGCGGAACTGCCGGCGGTCATCGTGCTGGGCTTCTGGTTCATCCTCCAGTTGTTCAACGGGGTGCTGGCGCTGGGACTGCCTTCGGCTGGCGGTGTGGCATGGTTCGCGCACATCGGTGGGTTCGTTGCCGGCTGGCTGTTGGTGCGGCTGTTCGCCATTGGGCGCCGGCGGGCGATCCGCTATTATCATTATTAGCCGGAGGGAAAGAGATTGGGGCACCGCCGCCATCGGTGCCCCAACCACACAGAGGAAAGGAGAGAGACAACAGAGGAGAACGTCTTTGTCCTCTTCTGCGACGAAAATGGAAACCGCCGCCAGTGGTCCTGGGCGGCGGGGTAAAGAAAAGCCCCCTGCTGGCCGGCGGGGGGCTTTTCACACGTAATCGCTCACGTGTTCCCATGCCTGTCGCGCGCAGGTCACTGGAAACGCTGTGTTGAGGCGGGTAACCTGGCTTCCCCAGTAGTTGGGGTTACAGTTGCGGGACAGCGCCGGACTTGCACCGGTCTTCCCCCTTTACGTCCCTCGCATCCGGGCTCGGGACACCTCAACGGCAGTGGTATGCGGTTGTTGAGGATTATATACCATAGATTGATGAGATTGTCAATTCGGGCCTGCTTCGCTTTGACCATTTGCCCCGCCCCAGGGTATAATGGCGCGGCCTGTGCCGGCCAGCAGTTATCCCGCCGGCCGTCTTCCAACATCATTCCAGACATGGGAGGGCTCGTATGGCATCCCGCGATACCGCCGTTTATACCTCCGCCATCGACCAGGGCACCACCGGCACCCGCTTCATGGTCTTCGACCGCACCGGTCGCGTCATGGCCTCCTTTTACAAGGAACACCGTCAGATTTACCCCCAGCCCGGCTGGGTGGAACACGATCCCCTGGAAATCTGGGAGGCGACTGCCGAGGTCTGCCGCAAAGCCCTGGACGCCAGCGGCATCCGCCCTGAGCAGATCGCCGGCCTGGGCGTCACCAATCAACGCGAGACCACCATCATCTGGGACCGCCAGACCGGCAAACCGCTCTACAACGCCATCGTCTGGCAGTGCACCCGCACTACCGACATCTGCCAGCGCCTGATCGATGACGGCCTGGAGCCGCTTTTCCGCCGCAAGACCGGTCTGCCCATTGCCACCTACTTCTCCGGCCCCAAGATCAAGTGGATCCTGGACAATGTCCCCGGTGTGCGCACACTGGCGAAAGAAGGCAGGGCCTTGTTCGGGAACATTGATACCTGGGTCATCTGGAACCTGACCGGCGGGCCGGCCGGCGGCGCGCACGTCACCGACCCTTCCAACGCCTCGCGCACCATGCTGATGAACCTGGAGACCATGGACTGGGACGATGAACTGCTCCGCATCCTGGACATCCCGCGCCAGATGCTGCCGGCCATCCGCCCTTCCTGCGACCGCGCCGGCTACGGCCTTACCCGTGCCGACGGCCCCCTGGGCGGCGTCGTCAAGGTCTGCGGCGACCTGGGCGACCAGCAGGCGGCGCTCTTTGGGCAGGCCTGCTTCGACCCCGGCGAGGCCAAGAACACCTACGGCACGGGGAGCTTCCTCCTGCTCAATACCGGGGAGAAGCTCATGCACTCCCAGCACGGCCTTCTCACCACCGTCGCTTACCGGCTGGATAACGGCGTGAAAGCCTACGCGCTGGAGGGGTCCATCCCCATCACCGGCGCGGCGGTGCAGTGGTTGAGGGATAACCTGGGCATCATCCACAGCGCGAGCGAAACGGAGGAAATCGCCCGTTCGGTGGAGGACGCCGGCGGCATTTACTTCGTGCCGGCTTTCTCCGGCCTCTTCGCGCCACACTGGGACATGTATGCGCGCGGCCTCATCATCGGCATCACCCGCTACATCACCAAAGCCCACCTGGTGCGCGCCACGCTGGAGTCCATCGCCTATCAGAGCCGCGAGGTCGTGGAGGCCATGGAGGCGGACGCCGGCATCTCCCTTAAGGAGCTGAAGGTGGATGGCGGCGCGGCCCGCAACAACTTCCTGATGCAGCTCCAGGCGGACATCCTGGGTGCGCGGGTCGTGCGGCCGCGTGTGGAGGAGACGACCGCGCTGGGCGCGGCCTATGCCGCCGGCCTGGCCGCCGGCCTGTGGGACAACCTCGATGCCCTGCGCCAGAACTGGGTGCTGGACCGCGTCTTCGAGCCGCAGTGGGATGAGCGCCGGCGCGAGGCCGGCTACCGCGGCTGGAAGCGCGCCGTCGAGCGCGCTAAGGCCTGGGTCGAGCGGGAGAACGGCTAGCGCAATCTATAATTAGGGGGCGGTGATGGCCACAGCGATATATATCATCCTCGGCCTGCTGACCGGGCAGTTCCTGGCCTGGTGCGCCGACCGCCTGCCGGCGGAGCGCGATCTGGGCTGGCATGCCGGCTGTCCCCATTGCGGACGACCTCTTCCCGCAGATATGTCCGCGCCGGCCCGCTGGCTGGTCCTGCTGGGCTGGCGCACCTGCCCTTTCGAGGGTGGGCGCTGGCGCTGGCGCACCCTCGCGCTGACGGCCATCACCGCCGCCGGCTTCGGCTACCTATGGTCTCTCTACGGCTGGACGGCGGAACTCATCGTCAAGACCATGTACTGGGCCATCTTCGCGCTGGTGACGGTCATTGACCTGGAGCGCCGGCTTATCCTGAACGTGGTGGTATTCCCGGCCTGCCTGCTGGCGCTGGCCGGCGCCCTGCTGACGCCAGAGCCGGGCATCCGCCGCGCGGTGCTGGGCGGCATCACCGGCTTCTTGATGTTGTTCGTGATTTACCTGCTGGGGGCGCTGTTTGCCAGGGTCATGGCGCGCCTGCGCGGCCGGCCCATTAATGAGGTGGCATTCGGGGCCGGTGATGTCAAGCTGGCGCTGTTCATTGGGCTGGTAACCGGTCTCCCCGGGGTTATTTTCGCCTTGGTGATCGGCATATTCCTCGGGGGGCTGTTCGCCGGCGCGTACCTGTTGTGGATGTTGCTGGTGCGCCGGCGCTATTCCGCCTTCACCGCCATCCCCTACGGTCCCTTCCTGGTCATCGGCGCGCTGGTGATGATGCTCTACGGCCCAGCGATAATCCAGTGGTACGCGGGGTGAGGGGCGCTAGAAGTACGCCTCATAGCCGGCGATGCCCAGTTCGTCGCGCATATACTGAAGCTCACGCTTAAGGTTCTCGTTCACCGGGATGCCGGTGCGCCGGCGCTCCTGCTCCATCTCGTACTCCTTCTCGCCGGCGACATATATCCGCTCACAGCCCGGCGCTTTGCGCGAGCGCTGGAGGTCCAGCAGGATCTGCGTGGTGATGCGGCGTGAGACCTCCAGCGGGATGAAGTGCTCGATGTCGAGCGCCAGGAAAAAGTGTCCCAGCATATAGGGCCGGCGGCTTCCATCGGGGGCCTTGCCCAGCAGGTCCTTGAGGAAGGCCCCTTCCTGCAGGGAGGCCGAGAGGATTTCGACCATAACCGCCAGGCCGTAGCCTTTATGGCCGCCCATCAGCTCGCCGGCGCCGCCCAGCGGCAGGAGCGCCGCGTTCCCCGTGTCCAGGTCCCGCAGGATGGTGGTGGGGTCGGTCACCGGCTCCCCATTCGGGTTGATGACCCAGCCCGCCGGCGCCGGCGTCTCCTCTCGTTCCAGCACCTCGATTTTACCCCGCTGGGTGATGGAGGTGGCGGCGTCGAAGCAGAAGGGATAGGGCAGGTCGGTGGGCGCGGCGAAGGCGATGGGGTTAGTGCCCAGCATGGGTTCGGTGCCGAAGGTGGGGGCGATGGCCGGCCGGGCGTTGGTGACCGTCAGGCCCATCATGCCCTCCTTCACGGCCATGAGGGGATAGTAGCCGGCGATGCCGAAGTGCGTGCTGTTGCGCACCGCCACGGCGCCCAGTCCCCCGCGGCGCGCCTTCTCGATGGCCATGCGCATGGCGCGATATGCGATGACATGTCCCATGCCGTGGTTGCCGTCCAGCACGGCGGTGGTTTCCGTCTCCCGGACCACAGTCACCTCGGTGATGGTCCTCTGCACGCCGGCCTTGATGCGGTCGTAGTAATATTTCAGCCGGCCGATGCCGTGCGACTCGATGCCGCGCAGGTCGGCGGTGATGAGCACATCCGCGCAGATGGCGGCATCCTCCGCCGGCACCCCCAGACCGGTGAACACGTCGAACATGAAGCGCTGAAGCACCTCGACAGGTATATACCGTTTTTCCATCATGCCTCCTCATCGTTCATGGTCAATGGTCCATCGTCCGCCTGTTCCACCCGCGCCGGCTGTCGCAGTGGGATGTGGAAGCGGAAGGTACTGCCCTCGCCGGGGGTGCTTTCCGCCGCTACCTCGCCGTGGTGCGATTCGATGATCAGTTTCACCAGGGCCAGTCCCAGCCCCAACCCTTCCACCCCCCTGCGCACAGGGTCGCTGGCCTGGTAGAAGCCCTGCCAAATGGAGGAGAGCTGTTCAGGGGGGATGCCGGGGCCGGTGTCCCGCACCTGACAGGTCAGCATATCCCCCTCTATCCCATATGAGATGAAGACCTGTCCGCCGGGCTTATTGAACTTGATGGCGTTATGCACCAGGTGCTGTAGGGCTTCTCTCAGCCGCTCCAGATTGCCCTCTATGATCACCGGCCGGCCGCCGCTGACCCGCAGGATCACCTGGCGCGACTGCGCCAGTGGGCCCAGCACCAGCACCACCTGATCCACCACCTCGGCGAAGTCCAGCATTGTTGTGGTGAGCAGTTCCTGCCGGCCCAGCAGGCTGGCGAAGGACACCAGCGCATCCACCTTCCCGCTGGCCTCGTGAATGCTGAGCTCAAGCTGGGCGAACTGCTCGCGCACGGGTTCGGGGCATTCCTTGCTGTATCGCTTCAGGACCTGCAGTGAAAGGTCAATGCCGGCGAAGGGACTGCGCAGTTCATGGGTCACCAGGCCGAGGAACGCCGATTTCAGCCGGTCCAGGTCCTGAAGATGTTGATAGGCGTCCTGGAGCTGGGCGTTCAGGTTCTGCAGGTGGGCATGCGCCTGGATGAGGTTCTGGAAGGTGCGCAGGTGGTGCAGGGTGGCGGCGGAGAGGTCGGCGACCGCTTCGAAGAGCTGGAATTCCTCGCTGGTGAAAGGGGGGTGGCCGGCAAGACGACTGCCAATGAGGGCTCCCATGACCTGTTCGCCGGCCAGCATTGGCTGGATGAGCACTTCGCCCAGCGGGGCCTGCCCCAGCAGTTCCTGCAGGGCGATGCGGATGCGGTTATTGGCCTCGTCCATCTCCGCGGCAGTCAGCAGGACCTGCCGGCCCTCCGCTACCGCGTCTTTCAGCGGGGGAAGCTGGTCCGGGTACACATGGGTCTGGGCCGTCTCGGGGAGCTGGGCGTTGAGGGACTGGTAACGGGCCGCGACGGGCCAGCCCTCGGAGCTGTTCCCTTCATCCTTGAGGAGCACGACCAGCCCGTCCAAGTTGAAGACCGGCCCGCTGTAATCGGCCACTACCTTCAGCAAAGTGAGTTCATCGAGCGGAGAGCGCACCAGCCGGCTCAGTTCCAGGAGCAGTATGCGCTCTTTGGTGTGGTCGAGGGAACGCCGGCTGAGGGAGCGAAGCTCGCTCCCATAAGCCCGCAGGTCTCCGGTAATGGTCTGGTAGATCGCCAGGGTGAAGAGCGGATACACCAGTGCGCCGCTGGCTCGCAGGGCGGTGGGATATCCCAGCACCACGCCGGCGTGTCCCAGGGTGAGGAACCCGAAGGCCAGGGAGAGGAGAGCACGGTGTTCGCGCCGGCTGGCGGCCAGGAACCATGTCGTCACCCCGGCCAGGCCGGCCGTGGCCAGGTGCCAGACGATGGTGCTCCATTCCATGGGGCTGTCGCGCGTGCCGTCAGGCCAAAGCCACCGCGCGACCCATATCCCTGCGGCCAGGCCGGCGAGAAGGAGCAGGATATTGCGGAGCCGGTCGGCCAGCTCGTGGTCATGGAAAGCGGAGCGGGAGAAGGACCAGGCCAGCAGGATCAGGCTGAAGCCTTCGATGAGGGAATAGGCCGGCGGGAAGGCCTGGGGGAGTCCTGGGATCAGGAGCGGAAGGCGCAGAGCCGCCAGCGCGGCGAAGGTCGCGGAAAGCCGGCGCGCCTCGGTGTGCGTGCCGTGTCTCCACTCGTTCAGCGCCATGACCAGGGCGAGGAGCAGGAACTCCAGTATCAGGAGTCCGACAACGCGATCGTTCTGGAGCAAGCGCGTGATGTAGGTAAGGGAAATGGACCCGTCTGGGCCGGCCGCCCCCATGGCTCTCCTTCTTCTTCTTGCTTCGATGGCCCAACCCTGTGTCGTTGCTTACTCTATTGTAACATACATATCCGCCGGCTGGCAAGGGAAGGTGGAGCTTGCCATAACATGACTTTTGTCCCCTATATTCCGGGCCGGAAGGGGGAATTGGCAGTCCTTTTTCGCGCGAACCTATTGTCCCGGCTCCAGCAATAGAGTATAATGATAATAAGTTCCCCGGGCGGCGCGCAGGATTGGAGGCCAAGATGAAAATCTGCAAGTTTGTGATGCCGGAGGTGATCTTCGGCCCAGGGTCTTTGGGGCAGATCGCCGAGTGCGCTCAACGGTTGGGGGCCGAAAAGATATTTCTGGTCACCGATGAGGGCGTGCGGCGCGCCGGCTGGGTGGACAAAGCCGTTGCTGTCCTGAAGGATTGGGGGATGAATTTCGAGCTGTGGAGCCAGGTCACCCCCAACCCCAAGGACTATGAGGTTGAGGAAGGCGCACAGCAGTATCTGGCGGCCGGCTGTGACGCCATTGTCGGCTTGGGCGGGGGCAGTCCCATGGTGAGACGCCGGCACATGCTGTCACGCCTGAC
>JACIWP010000035.1 GCA_014360855.1 Anaerolineae bacterium | reverse complement strand
AACACATCGCCGATGCCTTCCCGATAGGCGATGCGGCGGAAAAGCTCCGCCCAAAAGCGCGGGTCATCCAGGTCAATGGGCAGGCCGTCTATCTCCGCGCGCAGGCCGCTGTCCCGCCAGTAGCGCAGAAGGGGGAGGATGCCGAAGACCAGGTCCCAATGGTTGATGCCGTAATCGTTGGATAACTGCGCCAGCTCGAAGCCGGCCTCAAAGCCCAGCTTCCAATCATAAAAGGTGCCCGGCAGTCCGGGGAAAATCGGGGCGACGCAGTGCATATGGCCGGACAGCTTGCGGCCGCTCAAAGGGCCGGGTACATTGCGATAATAGTACGAGCCGCCGCCGCATTCGATGCCGCACTGCTGGGTACAGGCGTGATAGCGCAGGCCGTAGCGCTGGACCCGTTCGGGATCGAGCCGGCCCTGCGCCAGCCGACAGCCCTGCCGCGCCTCTTCCAGCACTGCCTTCGTGCGCTCCCAGAGCAGGTCCGGCCGGGCCACCCGCACCGGGCCGGTGCCGCGCACGGCAATGGCCTTCAGGCCTTTATCCCCCATGACGGCGCCGAAACCACCTTGGCCGGCGGCCGATTCGGTCTCGGTCTGAATGACGGCGATGCGGCTTCGGTTCTCGCCGGCCGGCCCGATGCACAGGATACGCCAGCCCTTGCCCAGCTCCTCCTGGAGCATTTGCTGTGTCGTCAGGATGCCCTGGCCCCACAGATGGCCGGCCGGCCGGATTTCCACACGGCGATCCTCGATCAGCAGGTAGACCGGCCGCTCCACCTTGCCGACGATCACCAGACCGTCATAGCCGGCGTATTTCAGGGACGCGCCCCAGTGCGCGCCGAAATTGGCGCGGCTGAACCACTCATGGGGATAGCCCTGGGGCGCATGGCTGGCCACACTGGTGCGGCCGGAAAAGGGCGCGATGGTGCCGGTCAGTGGACCGGGGAAGAACATCAACAGGTTGGCCTCATTGAAGGCGCCAATGCCGGCCGGCATCTTCTCCCAGGCCAGCCGCGCCTCGATGCCCCGCCCGCCGATATAATCGCCGGCGTACGGCGCCGTGTCCATCTCCTCCACCCGGCCGGCGGAGAGATCCACCCACAGGAACCGGCCCACCCAACCGAACCATTCGCCCATACCCATTCCTCCTGCGGCATTGCTGGCGCTATTCTACCATGAAACCCGCGGAGGGCGAAACAGGGCGCCGGCCGGAACAGGGAACGAAGCGAGCCTCGCCGGCGTCTGAAGAGCAGGAATGTGCGGAGCGGATGTCTCGCCTTGTGATGGAGGAGAGCCATGAAACGTGCCTGGTATGCTTGGCTGGTAGGACTGATCGTATTGGCGGCCTGCCTGGCGCCCGCACCGCCGGCTCTGGCCGACGGCATCATCATCCCGGAACCGCCGCCCAGCCCGATCATTGAGCCGCCGGCCCTCATTATCCGCTATCACCACGTGGAAGTGCGCATCGAGGGTTCCGTGGCGGAGACGAAAGTGGATCAGGTCTTCGTCAACGAGTCGCGGTTCCCGGTCGAGGGGATGTACGTTTTCCCCCTGCCGGAGGACGCCGCCATTTCGCAGTTCGACCTGATTGTGGATGGCCAGCGGATGGAGGGGAAGCTCCTGGAGCGGGAGGAGGCGCGCCGCATCTATGAGGATATCGTGCGCCGGCAGCGCGATCCCGCCCTGCTGGAATACGTCGGGCGCGGGGCCTTCCAGGCGCGCATTTTCCCCATACCCGCCGGCGGCGAGCGCCGTGTGCAGATCTCTTATACCCAGACACTGCGCCGGGAGAACGGTCTGTACCAGTACGTGTACCCGTTGGACACGGAGCGCTTCTCCGCCCGCCCCATCCAGAGCGTGAGCATCGCGGTGGAGCTATCGGCGGACGCTCCCCTGCGCGCCGTGTATTCCCCCAGCCATGAGGTGGCCGTCGAGCGCCTGGACGATCGGCATGCCCGCATCGGCTATGAGGCGACCCACGTCCTGCCGGACCGCGATTTCGCCCTCTACTTCAGCACCGCCGCCGATCCCTTCGCCGTGAACCTCATCAGCTACCGGCCGGCCGGCGAGGACGGTTATTTCCTGCTGTTCATCACCCCGGATGACCGCCGGCCGCAGGAAGAGATCATCGCCCGGGATGTGGTGCTGGTGCTGGATACCTCCGGCAGTATGCAGGGCCAGAAGATCGAGCAGGCCAGGGCCGCGGCGCGCTATATCCTGGAGCAGTTGCGGCCCGAGGATCGCTTCAACATCATTGACTTCAGCACCGGCGTGCGCAGTTTCTCGCGCCGGCTGGAGCCGGCCAGCCAGGTGCCGGAGGCCATCCGCTATGTGGAGGGACTGCGGGCCGTCGGCGGCACGAACATCCACCGCGCCCTGCTGGAGGCGCTGGCCCTGGCCGAGGATCCCAGCCGGCCCTTCGTGGTGCTGTTCCTGACCGACGGCCTCCCCACGGAGGGCATCACGGACATTGACCGTATCATCCAGGCGGTGGACGAAGCCGCCGGCAAACAGGCCCGCATCTTCGCCTTCGGCGTCGGCTACGACGTCAACACCCTGCTCCTCGACACCATCACCCAGCGGCACGGTGGGGTGGTTACGTATGTCCTGCCCGAGGAGCGCATTGACGAGAAGGTCTCCGCCCTGTATGCGAAGATTAACGCCCCTCTGCTGGTCGCGCCAGCGGTGGACTTCGGGGGCCTGCACGTGATGGAGTTGTATCCGGATCCCCTGCCGGACATTTTCCTGGGGAGCCAACTGGTTATCGCCGGCCGCTACCGCGCCGGCGGGGTCACCACCATTACCCTGCGTGGGGAGGTGAACGGCCGGCCCCAGCAGTATGTCTATGAAGGGGTGCGCTTTGCGGATGCCGGCGGGCCGGCCTTCGTCGCCCGCCTGTGGGCCACGCGCAAGGTCGGCTATCTGCTGGACCAGATTCGCCTGCATGGCGAAAACCGCGAACTGGTGGAGGCGCTCATTGACCTGAGCGTGCGCTACGGCATCATCACGCCGTACACCTCGTTCCTGGTGGAGGAGGAGCAGGATGTGCTGACTCCGGAGGGACGGGCGCAGGCCGTGGAGCAGGAACTGCGCCTGATGGCGCCGGAGCCGGCGGTAGGTGCCGGCGCGGTGGAGAAGAGCATGACGCTTCAGGCCCTGCGCGGCTCCGAACGCGTGGGCCAGGAGATGCCGGCGGAAATCCGTCACGTCGGGGATAGGGCCTTCGTGCTCCGCCAGGGCGTCTGGACCGACACCCGGTATGACCCCTCCCGGATGAAGGCCATCCGGGTTGCCTTCGCCTCGCCGGCGTATTTCCAGCTCCTGGAGCGGTATCCGGAGTGCGCCGGCTATCTGGCGCTGGGGCAGGAGGTGTTGTTCGTCATGGATGGGCAGGCCTATCAGGTCGTGGCAGAGGCCGGCCCTGGGGTCATTACCGAGCGCCTGCCGGCGGAGCCGGCCTCCCGGCTCGACCCGATTTTGCGCTGGCTGAGACAGCTCGACGCGCTGTTCGACAAGATGCCCAAGCGCTGAGCGCAGGCGTAGGTGACAGTCACCTTTGAGGTGACTGTCACCTCACCGCATTAGCAGTGCGCGTCCAGCCAATCGGCCACCAGCTTGTAAATATCCTCTTTGCCGATCTCGTTGAATACCTCGTGATAGAGGCCGTCGAAGATGTGCAGGGTCTTGTCACTGGAGCCGGCGTGCTCGTAGGCATAGCGGCCGGCCTCCGGACTGACCAGCTTGTCCTCCCCGCCGTGCAGACACAGCAGTGGGATGCGGATTTCCGGTATCCGCGGGAGCGCCCAGTCCGCCTTGCGCAGCATCTCCGCGGCGGTGCGGGCCATCACCTTGCCCCGATAATTCAACGGGTCGGTGTCGTAATCGCGGGCGATCTCCTGGAGGGGCAGGCGTGGGGCCACGGCCGCCAGGACCCGGCTGACGAATTTGAGGAGCGGAGACACGCCGGCGCCCGGCATCAATCCCGCGCCGGACAGCACGACGCCGGCAAGCCGCTCCTGATGGAGGATAGCAAAACACGTCGCCAGCAGGCCGCCCATGGAATGGCCGATGACGAAGGTCTTCAGGCCCGGATGCTCCCCCTGGGCGATGTCCAGCAGTTTGCGCAAGTCCTCCAGCATGTAATCCATGCTGTCGATGAGGGCCTTCTCCCCCTGGGAGCGGCCGTGACAGCGCAGGTCCGGGGCATAGATGCCGTAGCCGCGCCCGGTGAGGAACTCGGCCAGGGCCAGATAGCGGCCGGCATGTTCGGCGTAGCCGTGGATCAGCAGGATGATGGCACGGGGAGGCCGGCCCTCCGGCGCCCAGTACCGGTAGAAAATGCGGAGCCCCTTTGCTCCCTCGAACGTCCCTTCCTGTGTGAGCATGGTTCACCTCTCCAGAATAATGGTAACCGGACCGTCGTTGTAGATTTCCACCAGCATCATCGCTTGGAATACCCCGGTCTGGACGGGAACCCCTTCCTCGCGCAGAAATTCCACGAAGCGATCGATCAGCGGGGAGGCGATCTCGGGCGGGGCGGCATCCACAAAGCTGGGGCGGAAGCCCTTGCGCGCGTCACCGTACAGGGTGAACTGCGAGATGACCAGCGCCTCTCCACCCACATCGCGCACGGAGAGGTTCATCTTGCCCTGTTCGTCCTCGAAGATGCGCAGGCCGGCGATCTTGTGGGCCAGCCAGCGCGCTTGCTCCTCGGTATCGCCCTGGCGCACCCCGATAAGCACGTTCAAACCTTTGCCAATCTGCCCGACCACCTTGCCATCTACGCTCACGGATGAGCGCACCACCCGCTGTACGACAGCCCGCATAGCCCTCTTATCCCTCCTGCTGAGCGGTGTGTGCCGGCCTGTTCCCTGCTACCTTCTGGATCGCGGCCAGGAATTCCCCTCGCGCATCTTCTGGCAGGACATGTTCCACCAGCCCCCTAGTATGCCAGACCACCCACTCCTCGGACACGGGGACATCCACCATCTCGAGCATGTCCTGGAGGGCTTCGCGGAAGGCCGGCAGGGCTTCCGCCGGCTCCCCATGTTTGGCCTGATAAAGGGAGCGGTACATGCGGAACCAGGCCGCGCCTTCCAGCGCCGGTGTGCCGGCCTCCAGCGCCGATGCCATTTTCTCCTGGTCATCCAGGCGCAGGGCACACTCCATCCAGGCATCGAATTTCAGCCGCTGATCGTCCAGCGGCTCCCGCACTACCCGCCACCATTCGTCCCTGGCCCAGTCCATTTTGCCCTGCGCGGCGGCCACCAGGCCCCGCAAGAGGCCCCGGCCGGCCAGCTCCGGTATGCGGTCCGCGTACTCGATCGCCCGGGCATAATCCTGCCGCTTCAGAAAGGCCTGCACGATAAAGGGATAGGGGATGCGGCGCTCGTTGGTCGCTCCTATACGAGGCAGAAGCTCGTCAAGCTCTTCCAGCCGGCCGGCCTGGAGCAGTGCCTCGATATAGGTTCTCCAGTAGTGGTTGATATTCCATTCCGTCTCTTCTCTCTGGGGGTCGTCTTCCTGGGGAGGTGCCGGCACCTCCGTGTGTTCCAGCACCTGCAGTGCCAGCTCCGGCGCCAGGGCTTTCAGCGCAAGCCGCGCCAGTTCCAGGCGCTGGGCGAACGACAGGTCGGAAGCGTTCACCAGGCCGGCGATCTGCTCCCGGGCCTTCTCCAGCTCTCCCAGGTACACGTCGGCAAAGGCCAGCACGAGCTGGGTAAAGTGCTCTTCCGCCGGCATGACCCGCTGAATGCAGTCCCGGAAGGAACGCACCCGCTCCACCAAGCCGTGCTCCCCCGCGATCCGCAGTCCTTCCGTACAGGCCATGGCGAAGAGCGACCAGGTTTCAGGGCGCTTCCGCAGGGTCTCATAGCGCAGCCGGCTGAGGCTCTTGCTGATCCGCTCCAGCATCTCCGCGGCTTTGTCATATTCCCTGGCGCGGAAATGCTGGAGCGCTTGGTCCATCAGCTCCCGGTACAAGCTTGCTGTCGACTCGGACATTCCTGGCTCCTTCCTGTTATGGATTTCGGTTATCGAGTGCACTGCTTCCCTGGGAAGCGAGCGCCTTCCCTGCGCCAGGGCGCCAGAGCGCCGGCATCAGCTCTGCGACCAGCATGCCGGCCAGGATGAGGCCGGCGCCGGCGAGGGAGCGCGGCCCCAGGCGTTCGCCAATCAGCCAGAAGCTGAACAGCCCGGCCCACACCGGCTCCATGGCGAATATCAGCGCCGTATGCGTCGGTGAGGTGAAGCGCTGGGCCACCGTTTGGATGCCAAAGGCGACCGTCGTGGCGGCCACGCCGGTGAACGCGGCCGCCCCCATCACCTCCGCCGGCAGGGCCGGCCACGGCCACTCGGTCAGCAGGGAGATCCCCAGGCTGAGGAACATCACCGTGGCAATCTGCACGGCCAGCAAGGTCAGGCTGTCCATGCGCGGGGAAAAGGCCCCCAGGGCGATGATGTGCATGGCGAAGGACACCGCGCAGGCCAGCACCAATATATCGCCGAGCACCACGGTAAGTTCGCCCTGCCAGGTGAGCAGGGCCAGGCCGGCGGTGGCCATGATAACGCCGGCGACGGCGGCGCGGTCAGGCGCCTGCCGCAGGAGTGCGGCGGAGAAGAGCGGCACCATGACCACGGAGAGGCCGGTGATGAAGCCGGCCTTGGCCGGCGTGGTGTACTGCAGGCCGAAGGTCTGGAAGGCGTAGCCGGCGAAGAGGGCCAGCCCCACCAGCACCCCGGCACGCAGGGTCGGCCGGTGCCAGGTCTGCCGGCCGGCGCGCCGGCGCCACAGCAGTGCCGGCAGGAGGAACAGCAGGGCCAGCGCGAAGCGGATGGTCAGGAAGGCGAACACCGGGTAATTCGCCACCGCCTCCTTGACCATGACGAAGGTCGCGCCCCAGATAGCGGTGACCACTATCAGGGACAGGTCGGCGATGAGTTGTCTAGGAAGCACTGCGCGGTGTGCCGGCATAGGCTGTCCCCTGCGGGCTGGTGTGCTGTTGCTCCATTTCCTGTCGCACGGTGGCATACAGGTCGGCGGCCTTCAGCTCATGCAGGCAGTAGCACGGGGCGTTCAGGGCCTCTGCCAGCTTCTGGGCCAGGCCGCGGTCGAAGGCGGTGTGCTCCATATTGATCACCACGGAGTGGATGGGGCTGTGCCGGATATAGCGGGCCAGCAACAGGGCCTCTTCCTGGGCGGGGATATCGGTGAGGGAGACATTGCCGGCGCCGTCGGTCAGCAGGATCATCATGGGCATGGTCTCCGGATGCCGGCGCTTCTCCCGCATCAGCACGCGATAGGCCAGCAGGAGGGCGCTGGACAAGGGCGTCTTGCCCCCGACCGGGATGTCCTTCAGCGCCTTCTGGGCCAGCTCCACGCTGTTGGTCAGCGGGAGCACCAGCCGCGCCCGCTCCTTCTGGAAGACGACCAGGCCCACGTAATCGCGGCGCTGATACGCGTCGATGAGCAGGGAGAGGATGGCGCCCTTGGTGGCTTCCATGCGCTTGGCGGCGGCCATGGACCAGCTCGCATCTACGACGAAGAGGATGGCGTTGGAGGCGCGGCGCACCCGCACCTTCTGGCGCAGGTCCTGCTTTTTGATAGTGAAAGCGGTAGAGGTGCGCTGGCGGTGCATCTGATGCGGGGCGGCCTCACGGATAGTGGCGTCCAGGGCTAGGTCGGTCACCCGCCCGTTGGCCGGCCGGCTCCCGATATAGCGGCCGCGCTTGCGCGAGGTCAGGGTGTAACTGCGCTTGCCAGCGGTGCGCCGCACCAGCCGGTCCAGCGGGGATTCCAGCCGGCGGGGCTTGAAGACCTCGCCCACCTTCACCGGCACAGCGGCCTGGCCGAAATGCCCCTGCCCGAGCGGGTCTGCCTGGTGCCCTTTCAGCACATGGCCGCTGAGATTGGGCGTGCCGGGGGCATCAGGGGTTACATCGTTTTTTTTTCCGCAGGTTGGCGGTCGCCGGCCAGCGCCAGGTCATCCCGACGGGCGGCGGTCTGCTGGACGATCTCTGCCACGCGCTGTTCCAGTTCCTGCTGGGCGACCTCGCTCTCCTGGAAGGGCTGGCGCTTGAGCCGATGGGGGAGCGCCAGCTCGGCGGCGCGGGCGATATCCCGCTCGGTGACGCTCAGCCGGCCCTCGAAGGCGGCGTTGGCGATGGCCGTTTTCAGGATGACGATATCGGCGCGGTGGCCGTCCACCTGGAAGGAGCTGGTCAGGCTGGCGATGGTGTACAGGTCATCGTCGGTGTAGGTGACCAGGGGCAGGCGCCGGCGGGCCTCATCGATCTCGTGGGAGAGGCGCTGTTCCTGCGGGAGCCATTTCTGATAGAAGCCGGCGGGGTCCGCCTCATATTCCACATAGCGCTCCATGATGAGCACGCGGTCATGCGGATCACGGATGCCGGTGATTTCCACGCATAGGGCAAAGCGGTCCAGTAACTGCGGCCGCAGTTCGCCTTCCTCGGGGTTCATGGTGCCCACCAGGATGAAGCGCGCCGGGTGCGAGAAGGAAATGCCCTCGCGTTCCACCACGTTGATGCCCATGGCCGCCGAATCCAACAATAAGTCCACCACGTGGTCATCCAGCAGATTGACCTCGTCCACATAGAGCAGGCCGCGGTTGGCGGCGGCCAGCACGCCCGGTTCAAAGTGCCGCTCGCCTTTTTGGATAGCGCGCTCCAGGTCCAGGGTGCCGACCACGCGGTCCTCGGTGGCGCTGACGGGCAGGTCCACGAAGCGGATGCGGCGGGTGGTGACGGGCAGGGTTTCGCCGGCGGCGACCCTGGCCTTGCACTCATCGCAGAAGGTCTCCGGGTGGTCCGGATCACAGCTAAAGCGGCAGTCCGCCACGACGCGGATCTCCGGCAGAAGGGCCGCCAGGGCGCGCGCCGCGGTGGATTTGGCGGTGCCGCGCTCGCCGCGTATCAGCACCCCGCCGATCTGCGGGTTGATGGCGTTGAGGATCAACGCCCGTTTCATCTTTTCCTGGCCGACAATGGCCGTGAACGGGAACAGAGGTGCCACGAATCGTCAACCTCATTCAGATAGTACTCGCCGGCGGGACAGGCGATCCCCTCGCCGGCGCGCTCTATATTATATCCCAATTATCCCATTTGCCCAAATTGCGGGGGAAAGAGGGGCAAAAGGTGACAGAGTTGACAGTCACCTCACTACTACCTCGCCTGCCAGTTGACTGTCACCTGGTAGGTGACTGTCAACTTATGTATCATCGCAACTGCTCCGCCAGCTCCCGCATGGAGTCCACCGTGCACACCTCCGCCCCCAGCTCCTGCGCCAGACGCGCCGGCGTCCAATCATCGATGGTGTACGCCCCCTGGGCGTCGAACATGCGCCGCGGCAGGACGACCAGGGAGGCGCTCTCGCCGGCGGCACGGTACGCCCGCACCACATCCGCGCCGCTCAACAGGCCGGCCACCGTCACTTCCTCCCCCAACAGACGGTTTTCCACGCATAACAGCCGGGTGGGGACCCCGGACCGAACGGAGAATTCCTCCAGCACCGGCGCCAGCACCGGCGCGAACAGCCGGCCGGTGACACAGCAGAGAGCCGGAGCGGTGCCGGCGAACGGACGGATCTGTTCCCGCACCTCCGCCCAGTCATCCAGGAACAGCCGCACCAGCCCGATGCCGTTCTCCACCTGGGGGAAATCATCGTATGCCGCCGCCGGCGGGACGTCCCGGCCGACCATGAGGTACCACTCGTCCGAGGCATAGGCCAGGTTCATCCCATATCGGCGCCGGCAGAGCGCCTGAAAGCGCTCCACCTGCTCCAGCACCGCCGCCGCCTCTTCAGAAGTCGGCCGGCGCAGGGCCGGCCGCGAGAAGCGGGTCAGTCCCACCGGCACCACCCCGATGGACGCCGCGCCGGGGTACAATCCTGCCAAATCCTCCAGGCTCTGCGCCAGCACATCCCCATCGTTCACCCCCGGCACGACCACGATTTGGGTGTGTACGGTGATGTCCAGCTCGATGAGCCGGCGAAGCTGTGCCATGATGGGCGGGGCGTCGCGGCGGCCCAGCAGGCGCCGGCGGACCTCCTCCTGCGTGGCATGCACCGAGACGTACAAGGGACTGAGGCGCTGTTCCTCCAGCCGCTCCCAATCCTCCTCGGTCAAATTGGTCAGGGTGACAAAGCTCCCCTGCAGGAACGACAAGCGGTAGTCATCGTCCTGGATGTACAGGCTGGGGCGCAGGCCGGCGGGAAGCTGTTTCACGAAGCAGAAGGGACAGTGATTGTTGCATTGGCGCAGGCCGTCAAAGAGGTCATCCGAGAAACTGAGCCCGATGTCCTCGCCGTAGCGGCGTTCGGCTTCTTTCTGCAGAAGCCGGCCGTCTCGCCAGACCACGAATTCCACCCATTCCTCAGCGGCGGCGTACTGCACGTCAATGACGTCGCGCACGCGCAGGCCGTTGACCTCCACCAGGCAGTCGCCGGCGCGCAGACCAGCGCGAGCGGCCAGACTGCCGGCGGCGACGCCGATGATTTTTCCGCAGGCCTCAGGCGCTGTTTGCGGGGATGTCTTCATAGCGGATCCACCTGCGCGGGGCCTCGGCCGCATCGGCATAGACGCCGCGCCATTCGGCCGGCAGGAGCCGGGCCAACTCGCCCATGGCCTCGCGTGTCATCTCGCGCACCACCTCGCGGGTGATTTCGACGCCGGCCGGCGCCTGGAAGCGGAAGGGCCGGCCGACGGCCGCCCGCACATGGGTGCGGCGCAGGCGCTGGAGCCGGCGGCGAAAATGCTGTTGTCCAACCAGTCCAATAGGCACCAGCACCGCGCCCGTGCGCAGGGCGAGGAGGGTCATGCCGTCCTTGCCCTCCTGGAGCCGGCCGTGCCCACTGCGCGTGCCCTCCGGCGCTATCAAGAGCGCCTTGCCCTGCTCCAGCACCGACAGCGCACTGCGGTAGGCGTACATGTCCGGCTCGCCGCGCCGCACCGGGATGGCGCCGTAGGCTTTGGCCAGCGGCCCGATCAGCGGATGGCGCAGGTTCTCCACCTTGGAAAGGGGCACGACATCGCGCGGCACCAGCGCACAGGCCAGCACCGGGTCAAGGAAGTTCACGTGATTGATGTAGACGATGAGCGGCCCCTGCCGGGGGATGTTCTCTTTGCCAGTGATTTCAAAGCGGATCAGATGACGGGTCAGGAAGCGAAGCAAACGGTTCAGCACCGAACGCGTCAACCGTGGTATGCGGTAGATGCGGCGCCGCAGTCTTTGCCTTCTGCTGACCATTTGCGGCTCAGTGTTCCGGGTCATGGAGGATCTCCAGCACGCACTGGAACACTTCCTGGATGCCCAGGTTCTCGGTGTCAATAATGATGGCGTCATCCGCCGGCCGCAGAGGAGCCACTGCCCGCGAGCTGTCAATCTCGTCGCGCCGGCGGAGCGTCTCGAGCACTTCCTCGTAGGTGACCTGCTCGCCCCGCTGGAGCTTCTCCAAGTAGCGCCGGCGGGCCCGCTCCTCCAGCGAGGCGGTCAGGTAGAGCTTCAGCTCCGCCTCAGGGAGCACCACCGTGCCGATGTCGCGCCCTACCATGACGATGTGACCGCCCTGGCCGATGCGGCGCTGTTGCTGAGTCAGTGCCGCGCGCACACCCGGGTAGGCGGAGACCGGCGAGACTGCCTTATCCACCTCGTCGCGCCGCAGATCCCAGGTCACATCCTCACCGTCAATGAATACGGAGTACTGCCGGCCGTCTGCCGCCGTCGGCCGGGTGACGTCTATGACGATCTCCTGGGCCAGGCGCGTCAGCGCCGGCTCGTCCTCAATGGGAATGCCGCGGCGGATGGCCTCCCACGTCACTGCCCGATACATGACGCCCGTATCGAAATAAATATAGCCCAGATGTTCCGCCAGCAGGCCCCCCAGCGTGCTCTTGCCCGAGGCCGAAGGCCCGTCAATGGCGATGGTCGAAGGCATTCTGTTCAACGCTGTCCTCTTCCCCCTCGTTCCTTGCGTGGTGATGGATTGCGGCGAGCGGCCGGACGAGATGTCCTTTGGGCAGACGGCCTGGCTTGGCGGGCCGGCTTCGGCTCTTTCTGCGGCCTCTGCGGCTTGCGCGCTTTCTCCACCAGAGCCCGCAGAGCGCGCACCTCCGCCGGCGTCAGATGGCGCCATTCCCCTGGAGCCAGCCGGCCCAGCGTCAGCGGCCCCATCCGGATGCGGATGAGACGCTCCACAGGGTGGCCGAGCTTTTCCAGCATCCGCCGGATCTCGCGCTTGCGGCCCTCCAGCAGGGTGATCTCCAGCCATGTCATTCCCTCGGGTTTGCGCAAGGTCATGCCGGGCGCGCTGGTTGGGACGCCGGCGATGCGCCGGGCCTCCTGGGCCTTCGCTGTACCGTCGGGCAGTTCCACACCGCGCGTCATCTGTTCTAGCACGGCATCGCTCGGTTCCCCGCGCACCAGCGCCAGGTATGTCTTCTGCTGGCCGTAGCGCGGATGGGTCAGGACGTTCGTTACCTCCCCATCATTGGTGAGGAGGATCAGCCCCTCGCTGTCCAGGTCCAGCCGGCCCACCGGATAAACCCGGCCAGGGAGCTCTACCAGGTCCAGCACCGTCTTGCGGCCCCAGCGGTCGCTCGCTGACGAGATCACCCCGACCGGCTTGTTCAGCAGGATATAGATGCGGCCGGCGCCCACCGCGATGATATTGCCGTCTACCGCGATCATGTCGCGAGCCGGGTCCACCTTGGTGCCGAGCTGGGTGACCACCTGCCCGTTGACGGTGACGCGGCCGGCCTTGATCATTTCCTCCGCCGCGCGCCGCGAGGCGACGCCGGCATTGGCCAGCACTTTCTGCAGTCTCTCTTCCGCCATTCCCCGTCCTAATATACCTGATAGACCTGCACGGGCTGTTCCGTGATCAGCCGGTTCCCCACCCAGAAACGCACGGCCTGCCAGCTTCCCTGTCCATCGCCCTGCCATGTCATTCCCAGCCAGGGGGATTCCCATCGCGCCAGCAGTACTTCCACCGCTGTAGGCAGGGCATAGCGCCGGAGGTGGCCCTGCGGATCGGTTTCCGCGCTCAGCCGGCCCGCCGGCAGTTCCAACCGCACCCACTGGTAATGGCCGTAATAAAAGTCCAGCAGTGCCCGCGTATCCGCGTAGCGGTCGGCGCTCCCCAGCACCACTGTGAGAACCCGGTGGCCGTGCCGGGTGGCAGAGGCGACCAGGCATTCGCCGGCGTCATCGGTGGTGCCGGTCTTCACCCCGTCCACCCCGGGATAGGCACCCAGGAGCTGATTGGTGGTGCGGAACTGCCACCCATCCAGCTCCTTCGCCGGCGCGGCAACGATGGCGGCGAAGGTCGGGTTCTTCAGCGCGGCGTTGGCCAGCAGGGCCAGGTCATAGGCGCTGGAATAATGCCCCGCGCTGTCCAGGCCGTGCGGATTGACGAAGTGCGTGTCCTGAAGCCCCAGCTCAGCCGCCAGGGCATTCATCTCTTCGACAAAGCGCTCCTGGGAGCCGGCGGCCGCCACCGCCAGGGCCGCGGCCGCGTCGTTGCCCGAGTTGAGCAGTGTCCCATAGAGCAGGGCTTCCACGGTCAGCGTGTCGCCGGGGGCCAGCCCGATGCGCATGCCCTCGACCTGTACCTCATCGCCCACCGTCACCGTCTGGGACAGATCCAGCCGGCGCAGGGCCACCAGGGCCGTGGCGATTTTGGTCAGGCTGGCCGGCGGCCGGCGCTGGTGCGCGTTCCGCTCGAGCAGGAATTGGCCGGCATCCACATCGTAAATGACCGCGGCCGGCGCGGAAATCCCCGGGCCGGCCCAGGTCTCTGCCAGAAGCCGCGCCTGTTCGGGGTACAGCGCGCTGCCGGCGGTGTCCGAGGTGCGCAGGACCGGCCCAAAGCCCACGTTCAGCAGGGCGGCCAGCCCGATGAGAAGCCCCCACAGCCAGCGCCGGCGTGCCGTCATATCGCTCAGCTCTCCGGGTTCCCCGCCGGGGCACTTTCCTCCGGCTCCAACGGGGGGAGCTGGGAAAGGTCCTCCAGCCCGAAGTACTGGAGAAACTCAAAGGTGGTGCCGTACAGGATGGGCCGGCCGGCCTGCTCCAGCCGGCCGACTTCCTCGATCAATCCTCGGCTCACCAGGGTGCGCAGGACGGAATCGGACTGCACACCGCGAATCGCATCCACTTCGGCGCGGGTGATGGGCTGGCGGTAGGCGACGATGGCCAGGGTCTCCAGCGCCGCCGGCGAGAGCCGGCTGGTGACATCCAGCCCCAGGAAGCGCTCGACCACCTCCGCGGTCTCCGGCGCGGTGACCATCTGGACGCGGCGGCCCTTGCGCTGGAGACGCACCCCGCGCGTTGCGCACTGCCCCCGCAGGATGTCCAGTGTCTGCTCCACCATCTCCTGGTCCACCATGAGGGTGGCGGCCAGGCGCTCCACCGAGACCGGCTCATCGGCGACGAACAAGATGGCTTCGACGAAGGGCACCAGGTCCGCCGGCGCGGACGCCGCCGGCCTCTGCTCCTGCTCGCCGGCCGGCGCCTGTTCTACATCCTGGTGCGGTGCTTCCTCCTGGGGCATCCGAGATATGCTCCCTTCCTTGCCGGGGTATTGCCAGTTATTGACGATATATTACAATAGATTGGCCAAAGGACAAAATGACAGCGGGGAGCATCCCTCTCGCGGGATATGGACGTCATGCGCGGAGCAAGGTGGAAACGGGTGTTGATAGGCCTTATGGCGGCATTGGTGCTCGCGGCGTTGTTGTTCCGCGCCCTCGCGCCCGCCGGCTGTCCTCCTGACTGGCGGGACATGCCCTGCCCGGGCGAAAGCCGGCAGGTCCTGGAACGCCTGATCGCCGGCCGCGAGGTTTCCGCGGCGATGACGCCGGCACAGTTCCAGGCCCTTGCCCGCTGTCTGGTCGCGGACCCTTCGCGCGCGGTGCTGGCCGGCCTGCAGGTGGAATTCGCCCCGGGGGAGTGCGACGCCGCACTGCGATTCCGGCGCATCCTGGCCTGGCCGCTGTGCCTGCGGATGCGCTGGCGGCTGGAAAGTGGCGGCGCCGGCCGATGGCGGTGGGCATGCCAGGAGATTCAGATAGGCCGGCTAGAGATGCCGGCCTTGCTCTGCGCGGTGCTCTCGCGCCAGGCCAACCGGTGGTGGGAAGAGCGGGTTACCCTGGGCTGGGATATCCAGCGCCTGGAATTATCCGGGGGGCTGGTCGAGTTCGTCAGCCGGCGGCGGTGAGGGGGCCGGCGCCGGCGGAGGTGGAGGAGGCGGCGGCGCGGAAATGACCGCCGGCTCCTTCGGGAAAGGCGCACTGCGCACCTGCACCCGCACGCGGCGCAGTCTCAGCCCCATCTTGTCCTCCACCTGCTCGCGCACCACGGCCAGCACTTCCTCGGTCTTCATCGGCACATCCACCTGCGGCGCCGTCTCCAGGTCAATGCGCACATCCACCCCACTGCCGCGCGCCCAGACGGCGGGGGTAACGCGGGAGACGTCGGACAGCCGGCCGATATACCATGCCAGCCGGCGGGCCACCGACTCGGTCAGCAGGAAGGCCTTGCCCCCGCTGACCTTGCGGATGGGCACCATCTTGCGGCGCGGCCGGCGCAGTTCCAGGATGATGAGCAGGAGGCACAGCAGGCCGATGAGGATGCCGCCGGCCAGCATGATGGGCCAGGTGTAGGGGTTGATCTGGGCTTCGGCCCAGTCCAGGAAATTGCGGACGACGGAGATCGTGGCGAAGGGCCAGCGCAGTGTGACCACCACCAGGGCGATGATGGCGATGAATAACAGTACCATGATGATGCGGTTGAAGACGTTCATCGGACGTTTCCTCCTTTCGCCGACCTGGCCGTGAACGCGTCCCCTCCGGTGCTGATTTCATTATACACCAGGCGGAGCCGGACGTCCAGAGGTACCGCGAATATCGAAAAAGCACTGCCCCTACATCCGGTTCCGAAACCCATCCCCGATCCGCCGGCTCGTTTGCTCCCCCTCGGACATACCGTGTTCGTGACCTTTTGACATCCTCGAAAAAAGCCTCTTGACAGCTTTTTTGTTCTATGGTATAGTATTTCCAGCAAATGGTACAAAGGATATCCGTATGCT
>JACIWP010000034.1 GCA_014360855.1 Anaerolineae bacterium | reverse complement strand
AGGCGCGTTGGCCGAAAAGGAAGAGGAACAGGCCGGCCAGCAGTTGACCATCGGCCCGCGCCAGGAGCAGTGCCCCGCGTCCCGCTTCCAGAAAGCGCTCCCAGACAGAGCGGTAATAGGCGAAATCACGGATCAGGAAACCGTCGCGCTGGCTGGTCTCGACATAAAGCTGATAGAACGCCGGCAGGTCTGGCACGCCGCCGGCACTTACCTGCACCCCTTTGCGCTCCGCCAGGCGGATGTTGTAGCGCGTCTTGGGCTTCATGGCCTCCAGCAGGGCATCCTCGTCGGGGCGCAGGTCCAGCAGTACGGTATTGCGGTACTGGACCTGGTCGCGGGAGAAGAGCCAGCCGCGCCGGCGCAGTGCTTCTGCCGCCTCTTCCCCATAAGGCTGGCAGAGGTCCAGCGCCGGCGGATAATCCACATCCGGGTCGATTTTAATGAAGATCCCTGCCTGCCGGCGCGCCTCCCGCTCCAGATGCGCCAGCACTGCCTGCACCAACCCGGCATCTCCCCAATCGTCCAGGATGGGGCCTTTGGGGACATACAGCACGCTGAAGGGCAGGGGGGCGGCGCGCCGGCGCAGGATCAGCGCCGCGCCGCGCAGACGCCCGTCCTGCTCAAACACCCATCGGCTGGGCCGCCACCCGTAGTGCTGTTTGTGCTCCGCCCATAGGTTGCTCTGCAGGGGATGGGGAGCCGGCAGACGGAGCAAAAGCTCGTCCCAGCCGGCGGCATCCCTGACCAGGTGCGCTGAGATGTTCGACATTGCCGTGTCTGTACCTTACAATCCTGGGAATGTGCCCAGCCGGCGCCGGAACGACAGGGCTACATGATACAGGCGATAGACCGCCGGCGCATATACCCGGTCGAAGGCCCCGATATAGCGCACTACTTTCCCGCCAAAGCCCTGCTTGAAGCGGTAGACGCCCCATAAACCGTCCTGCCGCTCTGTGACGGTCTCGGTGTAGCGCTCGGGCGCCTGGCCGACCTCATCGGGGATGCCCCACAGGTCATAGATGAGACAGCCGCGCCGGCGCGCCCACTGCATGGCGGCCCACTGCAGGGCATGATTGGGCATGCGCTGGCGCTCGGCGTTCGATGAGGCGCCGTACATGTACCAGGCTTTGGCCCCCCACTGAAAGACCATGATGCCGGCCAGCATCTGCTCCTGGTAGTAGGCCAGGAAGAGCCGGCAGGCGTCCAGCGCAGTGAAGCGGCCGAACACTTCCTCATAATATGAATGGGGGTGCAGGGCAAAGCCATCGCGCCGGCTGGTCTCCTGCATGACCGCGTAAAAGGCCGGCAGGTCAGCGGCTGTCCCCTCTCTGACCGTCACCTCCTTGCGCTCCGCCAGGCGGATGTTGTAGCGCGTTTTGGGCTTCATGCGCGCCAGCATTTCATCCTCGGAAAGGGTCAGGTCCACCCAGATGGTACTGCGCGGCTGGACGGTCTGCGGGGATGGGCGATAGCCGGCCTGGCGAAGGACAGAGACCGCCGGCGACGGTTCGGGTTCTTCCGGCTCCAGCTTCAACAGGAAGGCGCCGTGCGCCCGCGCCGCCTGGTCCAGCGCGGGGAACAGCCGGCGGGCGATCTCTGGCTCCCACCACGGGCCTGCCGGGCCTTTGGGGACATAGGCCAGCCGCAGGCCGAGGGGCAGCCGGCGCACCAGCATCAGCGCGCCGGCCAAGATGGTACTGCCGGCCCCGACGCAGACCCGCACAGCCTCCCAGCCGGCGGCCGATTTGAAATGCCCCCAGTGGCTGGTCTGCAGGAGATGGCCGTTGGGCGCGCCGGCGACGAAGGCGTCCCAGGCGGCATCATCCGCATGGATAATGGAGATGGTGCTGGCATGATTGTGCTCGCTCATGGCCGGCTATTATACCACAGCCGGCGCCGGCGCCATATTTTATGGGGAACATTGGTTGCGGCAGGGGCGGCGCATCTGCCCACATGCATTGCCTTCTATCCGCTTGAATATCCTTCCGGCATATGGTACAATGATCACAACCCGTTCTACTGTAAACCCTGTTCACCTGCTGGATGTACCATCCTGCATAAGGAGCTGGACGCTGATGGAAGAGATCGAGAGCACCGAGGAAGCACCGAAACTGCGGCTGACCATCCTCCCCGGCCGGCTGGCCATCTGCCAGCTCGAACGCGATGCAGAAATACCCTCCTGGGTCTGGACGGGCGAAATTTGTTCGGTCACCCGCACCCCCCACGAGCTTTCCATCATCTGCGCCGAGGACAGCGTCCCGGAAGGCGTCGAATGCGAGAAGGGCTGGCGCGCCATCAGCTCCGAAGGACCGCTGGGGTTTACCCTCACCGGCCTCATTAACGCGCTGGCCGAACCGCTGGCGGTCGCCGGCATCAGCATCTTCGCCCTTTCCACGTATTTCACGGATTATGTGCTGGTCAAAGAGAACGAACTGCAGGTGGCGGTGCTGGCGCTGAAGAAGGCCGGCCACGAGGTCATCGGCTAGCCGGCCCGTTTCCTCTTTTGGGCAGGAACATGTCACCGTTTGAGCCGCCAACTCGCACGCCGGCCTTTCCCGCCGGCCTGGACTGGTTGAACGTCGAACGTCCGCTCACGCAGGAAGACCTGCACGGCCGGCTGGTCCTGCTGGACTTCTGGACGTACGGCTGAATCAACTGTATGCACGTCCTCCCGCAGTTGCGGGAGCTGGAGCGCCGCTTTGGGGGTGCTTTGCTGGTCATCGGCGTGCATGCCGGCAAATTCTCCGCCGAACGGATCACCGCCAACATCCGACAGGCCGTCATACGGCTGGAGGTGGACCACCCGGTGGTCAACGACCGGCAGTTCCGCATCTGGCAGGCGCATGCGGTGCGCGCCTGGCCCACCCTGGTGCTGATCGACCCATTCGGCCGGCAGGTCGGGGCGCGCCCCGGCGAGGTCAGCGCCGATTTCCTGACGCCCATCCTGGAAAATGTCCTGCGTCGGGCGGAGGAGGCCGGCCCATTGACGCGCCGGCCGCTCCCACTGCGCCCCGAACGTGCGGCCGAGCCGGATCGTCCGCTGGCCTTTCCCGCCGGCGTGCTGGCGGCAGAGGACGGCAGTCTGTTCATCGCCGATACCAACCATCATCGGATTATCTGGGCAAAGATCGCGGGGGACGGCCGGCGGGCGGAGGTGCTGGCCCTCATCGGAAGCGGGGAGGCCGGCCTGCGGGACGGGGATTTCCGCCGCGCGGCCTTCCGCCGGCCCCACGGCCTGGCGCTGGCGGGGGATCAGCTCTTTGTCGCCGACACGGACAACCACGCGGTGCGGCGGGTGGACCTGTCCGCGCGGGAGGTGCAGACCATCGCCGGCACGGGAGAGCAGGCGGGCTTTCGCGCCGGCGGTGGTGCGGCGCGGCGAACCGCTCTCAATTCACCCTGGGGCCTGGTCGTGCACGGCGGTGCGCTGTACATCGCCATGGCCGGCGCCCATCAGATATGGCGTCTGGAGCTGGCCGCGGAGCAGGTGCATCCCTTTGCGGGGAGCGGCGCAGAGGGCATCGCGGATGGGCCGCCGGCGTCCGCGGCCCTGGCCCAGCCTTCGGCCATCACCAGCGACGGCCGCACGCTGTACTTTGTGGATGCGGAGTCCAGCTCCGTGCGCCGGCTTGACCCGCGCTCTGGCGAGGTGGGGACATTGGCCGGCACGGGCCTGTTCGACTTCGGCGACCAGGATGGCATCGGTGAGGAAGCCCGGTTACAGCACCCGCAGGGCATCGTCTGGCACGCCGGCCGGCTGTATGTGGCAGATACCTACAACAACAAGGTGCGGGTGGTGGACCCTGCGGCGCGGCGGGTGGAGACCCTCCGTTGGGAGCCGCATGATGGGCTATATGAGCTGGGCGGCATCAGCAGTGCCGCCGGCCGGCTGTATATCGCCGATACCAACCACTATCTGATCCGCACGGTTGATCTGTCCCGCGGCCGGCTGGAAACCCTGGAAATCGCCGGCCTGTAAGCGCAGAATCAATCATGGAGGCAATCCACACACAGGAGGAATGATATGGACCTGCGCGAACTGGTGCTGAAGACCCGCAGTTACCGCCGCTTTTACGAGGATGTCCCGGTGCCGCGCCAGACCCTGCGAGAGCTGGTGGATCTGGCCCGGCAGACGGCCTCCGCCGCCAACCGTCAGCCCCTCAAGTACTGGCTCTCCTGGGAGCCAGAGATGAACCAGAAGATATTCCCCTGTTTGGCATGGGCGGCCTATCTGAAGGATTGGGGAGGGCCGGCGGAAGGCGAGCGCCCTTCAGCATACATCATTATCCTCGGCGACACGGAGATCGCCAAGGACTTCAATCTGGACCCGGGCATCGCCGCCCAGACCATCATGTTGGGGGCCACGGAGCGCGGCTTCGGGGGATGTATGATCGCCTCCATCCGGCGGGAAGCGCTGCGCGAGGCGCTCGGTATCCCGGAACGCTATCAGATTTTGCTGGTGCTGGCGCTGGGCAAGCCGAAGGAGAAGGTGGTGCTGGAGCCGGTGGGGCCGGACGGCGATATCCGCTACTACCGCGACAGCGAGGGGGTGCATCATGTCCCCAAGCGCTCGCTGGATGAGATCATCCTGCATGGGTGAGGGGGCCGGCGCGGTGCTGTACAGCTTCATCAGGCGCTGGCCGGCCCACTGATTGAGCCGCATCGTGGTTGGCCTCGGGGTGTTTTTTGTGGAGGGATCCGATATCAGGAGGGATGATATGTCTGTGGCCACCATCACCGTGCCCTGGGGGGATTCCGAGCTGGAAGTCACCCTGCCCGCCGGCTGGCGCTTGCTGGGGGTGCTCTCGCCCAAAGGGCTACCCCCTGTGCCTGATGTGGAGGCGGAGTTGATGGAAGCGCTCCGCCATCCCATTGGCATGCCTCCCCTGCGCGAGGCGGCTGCCGGCAAAGCGCGCGTGACCATTGTGGTGGATGATCTCTCTCGTCCGACGCCGGCGGCGCGCTTCCTGCCGCGCATCCTGGAGGAACTCCTGGCGGCCGGCGTCTCTCAAGATGGCATTACCCTCATACCGGCCCTCGGCGTGCACCGCGCGATGAGCCAGCAGGAGATGGCCGACAAGGTTGGCGCCGAGGTGCTGGAACGGGTGCAATGGCACAACCACGCCTTTTACGAGCCGCGCGAGCTGGTGTTTCTGGGGACCACCAGCCGGCGCACGCCAGTGTATATCAACCGGCTGGTCGCGGGGGCCGATTTCATCGTCTCCGTGGGGTGTATTGAGCCGCATGTCATCGCTTCTTTCGGCGGTGGCTACAAGAACATCATCCCCGGGGTGGCGGGGCAGGTCACGGTGGCTGCCAATCACGCGCTCAACTGCCGGCCGGCTACCTTCAACATGGTGGGACAGCCGCCAGAGCAAAACCCCATGCGCCTTGACCTGGAAGAGGGGGCGCGCATGCTGAACAAGCCGGTTTTCATCGTCAACGCGGTGTTGAGCGCCGCGCTCCAGCCGGTACGTATTGTGGCCGGCGACCCTATCGCCGCGCACCGCGCTGGCTGTCAAACCAGCGCCGAGCTGTACGGCGTCCGCATTCCTGGGCCGGCCGACGTCGTCATCGCCAACTCTTTCCCGATGGAGACCGACCTACGTCAGGGCTTTAAATCCCTGGCCAACACCATCCGCGCCCTGCGTCCGGGCGGCGTGATGTTCAACCTCATCCGAGCGCGCGAGGGCATCGGGGACATGAACATCCCGGCCCGCCGCATCCCCATTGGCAAAAAGGGCATGCGCACGGTCGCGACCCTGGTACTACCTTTCTTCAAGCGGCTGAAGCTGGGCGGTATGCGGGACGATGACAAGTTCTTCATTTATTTCGCCCTGCAGACCCTGAAGCGGTATGATGTGGTGTTCTACGCTCCGACCATTCCGGCAGAGATCAGTAATCGTCTGCGCTTTCTGGATTTCAACGCCGACCTGGAGGTTGCCCTGCAGAAGGCGGCCGCCAGCGCGCCGGCCGATGCTTCCGTGCTGGTCTTTCCCCACGCCGGCGTGACCTATCCGATCCTGCCGGCGTAGGCGATGCCGGGCATGAAGGGACAGAATCCGCGGGTGATCTTCAACGCCGACGATTTCGGCCGCTCGCCGGCCATCAACGCCGCGGTCATCCAGGCGTATCAGCAGGGCGTGCTCACCAGCGCCAGCCTGATGGTCGCCGGCGAGGCCTGGCAGGAGGCGGTGGAGCTGGCGCGTGCCCACCCGACGCTGGCGGTAGGCCTGCACCTGATGCTGAGCAATGGGCCGGCGGTGCTCCCTCACCGCGTCATCCCTCATATCACCAGCCCATGCGGCTGCCTGCGGGATGACCCCCTGCAGGCCGGCCTGTATTACGGGTTCAGCCAGGCCGCGCGCCAGGAGCTGGAGCGCGAGATCGAGGCCCAGTTCGCGCGCTTCGCCAGCACCGGACTGCCGCTCTCCCACGTGGACGGCCACCATCATCTGCATGTGCATCCAGCGATCTTCCCGCTGGTCCTGCGCCTGGCCCAGGAATACGGCGCGCGCGGCATGCGCCTGCCGCGCGAGGACGTGGGGCTGACACTGCAGCTGGAACGCCGGCAGTCCCCCCTGCAGGTCCTGTGGACGCTCATCCTGCGTCTGCTATGCCGATGGTGCGCCGGCCGCATGCAGGGGGTTCGGCTGGCCGTGCCGGCGCGTGTCTTCGGCACCCTGCAGAGCGGCAGGATGCACGAGCGGTATGTCGTCGGCATCCTGCGAAATATCCGGCATCCCTCTGCGGAGCTGTACTTTCATCCCACCCTGGACCAACAAGCGGAGCCTTTGGGGCCCAACCGCGGGGATTGGCAGACACTGCTGAGCCCGGCCGTCCGCCAGGTCATTGCGGAACGCGGCCTGCGGCTGGCGACCTACGCCGAGCTGGCGGAAGGGGGCTGAGGTGCTCATCAAGGTCCTGCTGATGCTGGTCATCGCCGCCGGCTGGATATACTGGCTGACTGCGCTCATCCTGGTATATGATTTCTTTCGGTCCAGGGGGGAGGGGGTGGCGGAGGGTTTCACGCCGGCGGTGTCTATTCTGAAGCCGGTGAAGGGGCTGGATTATCAGGCCTATGAGAACTTCGCCAGCTTCTGCCGGCAGGATTATCCCGAGTACGAGGTGGTTTTCGGGGTCGCGGACGCGGCCGACCCATCCGTCCCGGCCATTCAGCGCATCCAGCGGGATTTCTCCGAACGAAATGTCCGGCTGGTCGTGGGGGAAGCCTTCGGGACGAACCGCAAGGCCAGCCTTTTGCACCATATGGCCGGCGCGGCGCGGTATGATATCCTGGTGGTCAGCGACAGCGACATGCGCGCCACCCCTGACTATCTGCGGCGGGTCGTGGCGCCGCTGGCCGATGCCCGCATCGGCCTGGTGACCTGCTTGTATAAAGCCGGCGCGCCGCTGAACCTGACCGCCGGCCTGGAAGCCCTGCATATGGGCGCGACCTTCCTCCCCTCGGTCATGGTGGCCCGCAAAGTGCTGGATATGCGCTTCGCCCTGGGCGCCACCTTGGCACTGCGCAAAGCGGACCTGGCCGCGATGGGGGGCTTTGCCGCTATCGCCAATTATCTGGCGGACGATTATCAATTGGGGGCGCGCATCGCCGCGCTCGGCCGGCGGGTCTTCCTCTCCGACTATATCATCACCTGCTATCTGGGCGCGACCAACTTCCTGGAGCAGTGGGAGCGTGAGGTGCGCTGGATGCGCTGTTCGCGGGTGAGCCGGCCGCTGGAATATCCCGGCCTCCTGCTGACCTTCTGCACCCCGCTCTCGCTGGTGTTGGCGCTCATCAGCCGCTTTGATGCGGCCAGCCTGCGCGTTCTGCTGGTCTCGCTGGTACTGCGCTGGGTCATGGCCTGGCTGGTCAGCCTGCGGACGGACAATGCTGAGATGCGCCGCTGGTTGCACTGGCTTCCCGTGCGCGACCTGCTCAGCGCGCTGACCTGGTGCGCGGCCGGCATTGGCCGGCGCGTGCGCTGGCGCGGTGAGGAGTTCATCCTGCAGTCGGACGGCCAGATGGTGCCGGCGGCCGAAGAGGGGATTGTAGAGAACAAGGGGCATTTGTAAGACTGCGGCACGCCTCATTTGCGACGCGCAGCCCGCTCGCACCGATTCGCTGGGATGGGTGCAGGCCGGCCGTACCGATTGGCCCATGGGCAAAGCCCGCACTCTGCCAGTCTGCTGTGCTTTTCCCACGCCCTTAATCTGTCTTATCTTTGACAGTATCAGGAGGAATGGATACAATCCCTGTGTCGCCGGCGTCCGGGCATGGGCGAAATTTGGCGCGGGAGTATGCGGTGGGCGAGTTCCAATACGGCGGTCAGGCGGTTATCGAGGGAGTCATGATGCGGGGGAGCAAGGCCGTCGCTGTGGCGGTGCGTGCTCCCTCGGGGGACATTGTAGTGCGGATGGAGCCGCTGAAGGCCGGCATTTACACCAAGCCCTGGGGAAAGTGGCCGCTGGTCCGCGGCCTGGCCATGCTGTGGGATGCCCTGGTACTGGGTATGCGGGCGCTGACCTTCTCCGCAAATGTGGCGTTGGAAGAGGAAGGTGAAGGGGTGGAGTTCTCCGGCCCGGTGGCCTGGGGCACGATCGCGGTCAGCCTGACTGCCGGCATCGCGCTCTTTTTCCTCCTGCCCTCGGCGATCGCCAAACTGCTGGACCACCTCATCCCCTCCGACCTGCTTTCCAGCCTGGTCGAAGGCATTGTGCGGGTGGGCATTTTCATCGGCTACGTCGCCGCCATCGGCCAGTGGAAGGATATCCAGCGCGTCTTCGCGTATCACGGCGCGGAGCACAAGACCATCAACGCCTACGAGGCCGGCGTTCCCCTGGAGCCGGCGGCCATCGAGCGGTACAGCACGCGCCACACCCGCTGTGGGACCAGCTTCCTGTTGGTGGTACTGGTGCTGTCGGTGCTGGTTTTCGCCCCGTTCCGCTTCCCCCAATGGCATTGGCGCCTGCTGTCGCGGGTGGTGCTGATCCCGCTGATCGCCGGCCTATCGTATGAGATCATCAAATATGCCTCCCGACATCCCGAAAGCAGGATACTGCGAGCAGTGATGGCGCCCGGGCTGGCACTGCAGGCGCTGACCACGCGGCCGCCGGACCGCAGTATGATTGAAGTGGCCGTCGAAGCCCTGAAGGCGGTGCTACGGGCGGAATCCGCCGAGCAGGTGGAGGAGGAAGAATATACCGTGTCGGCGGCCGGCCAGGCCCCCGCAACCGGAGACCTTACATAACCACGGAGGAAGGACATGGAAGAGGTAGAGGCCACATACCGTGTTTCGGCGGACACACTGCGGGATTTCTGCACGCAGGTCTTCATGCGGCTGGATGTGCCGGAGGAGGATGCCCAGATCACGGCGGACGTGTTGGTGGAGGCGGACCTGCGGGGCGTGGCATCGCACGGTGTGGCGCGCCTGCGGCGCTATGTCAACGGACTGCAGACGGGCATGATGAATCCCCGGCCGGCGGTGCAGGTGCTGGTGGAGACGCCCACCACCGCGGCGCTGGACGCGGACGCCGGCCTGGGCCAGCCAGTGAGCTATCGCGCCATGCTGATGGCCATCGAAAAGGCCCGCGAGCTGGGTGTCGGGCTGGTCACCGTGCGCAACTCGAATCATTACGGCATCGCCGGCTATTATGCCATGATGGCGCTGGAAGAGGACATGATCGGCATGAGCATGACCAACACCGATGTGCTCGTCGTGCCGACCTTTGGGCGGGATGCCCTGCTGGGTACCAATCCCATTGCCGTCGCCATCCCTGCCGGCGAGGAACTACCCTACGTCCTGGACATGGCGACCTCCATCGTGCCGCGCGGCAAGCTGGAGGTATATCATCGCCTGGGAAAGAAGATGCCCCTGGGGTGGGCGACGGATGAAGAGGGTGTCGCTACCGATGACCCCGGGCGAGTCCTGCATAATCTGACTCATCAGCTCGGCGGCGGACTGCTCCCGCTGGGCGGGGAAGGGGAGCTGATGGGAGGGCATAAAGGCTACGGCCTGGCGCTCCTGGTGGAACTGCTGTGCGGCGTGCTTTCCGGCGCGGCCTATATGAATCTGACCTATCCCAAGGATGAGAAGGGCCGGCCGCTTCCTTCCAACATCGGCCACATCTTCGGCGCGATGCGCATTGACGCCTTCATGCCCGTGGACGAGTTCAAGGCCCGCATGGACGATGCTATCCGCCGCCTGCACAACTCCTCCAAGGCGAAGGGACAGACCCGCATCTGGGTGCACGGTGAGAAGGAATTCGAGCAGACGGAGCAGAACCTGGCCGCCGGCGTACCCCTGCACGTCAAGGTCTTCAACGACCTGCAGGCCATCGCCCAGGAGCTGGATGTGCCATTCCCGTTTGAGGCGGAGTGAGAGAGATGGCAGAGCGGTATCATGTCGCATACGGGCGAGGGGAGATGTATTTCTCCCTGCCAGCCGGCATGCGGGGGACCGTCGTCACCTCGCGCGAACTGCCGCCGCTGGAAGACCCCGAGCGGGCCGTCATGGAGGCCTTGGAGCATCCGATCGGTTCCCCGCGCCTGCGGGATATGGCCCGGCCGGGACAGAAAGTGGTCATCATTTTCACGGATATCACCCGTGCCAGCCCGGACCACATCCTCCTGCCGCCGGTACTGCGGGAGCTGGAGGAGGCCGGCGTCCGAGATGAGGATATCACGCTCCTGTGCGGCATCGGGATGCATCGCCCCTCCACACCCGAGGAAAAGCGCATCAAGCTGGGCGCGGACATCGTGCGGCGCTATCGCGTGATGGACCATGCTCCCAGCGACCCGGCCATGCTGGTGGACCTGGGCACCACGCCGTCGGGCATCCCTCTTTCGGTCAATAAGCTGGCCTACGAGGCCGATCTGCTGATCGCCACGGGCCTGGTGGAGCCGCACCAGTACGCCGGCTATTCCGGGGGCTCTAAGACGCTGGCGGTCGGCGCCGGCGGCGAGAAAATGATCGAGTACACTCATGGGCCGCACATGCTGGACCATCCGGGCACGCGCCTGGGGCGCATCGAGGGCAATCCCTTCCAGGAGGCGGTGATGGAGGCCGGCCGGCGGGCGGGCCTGAACTTCATCATTAATGCCGTGCTGGACGATGCCAACCGCATTGTGGCGGTGCGGGCCGGCGACCCCCAGGCCGCCTTTCGGGAGCTGGTGCGCATTGCCCGCAGTATCTATGAGGTGCCCATTGATAAGCAGTACGATGTGGTCATTGGTGGGGTGGGCTTCCCGAAGGACGCCAACCTGTATCAGGCCAGTCGGGCGGCCAGCTATCTTTACTTCGCGCCGACGCCGGTGGTGCGGAAGGGGGGAATTATCATCATCGCCGCACAGTGTCCCGAGGGCGCCGGCGAAGGGGTGGGCGAACAGCGCTTCATCAAGGCCATGCGGGAGGCGCCGGATGTCCAGGCGGTGCTGAAAGATGCCAGGGAACACGGTTATCCGCCGGGCCAGCAGAGGGCCTTCGTGATGGCCAAGGTTCTGGAGGACTGCCCCGTGATCGTGGTCGGCTCCGAATGTCCGGATATCGTGCGGGATGCCAAAATGATCCCGTCGGCCACGGTGGAAGAGGCGTTGGGGATGGCGGCAGAGCGGTTGGGCCGGCATCTGGACGTGCTGATCGTGCCCCACGCCATGCATACCCTTCCCATCGTGCGAGGTGGGGCATGACGATGGCCCAACCCCAGGTGCAGAACGTCGTCCAGGAGTTGGCAGCGCGCATCTCCCATGATGACGTGCTGCGCTGTATCCGCTGTGGGTTATGCGCCTATACTTGCCCGACCTATCGGGTGGAGGAGTGCGAGAGCATGGCGCCGCGCGGCCGGCTGGCGCTGGTGCGTGCTGTCATAGAGGGCAAGTTGGAACTCTCCCCGCGCTTTGCCGAGAAGTTTTTCGACTGCGTGCTGTGTGCAGCATGCACCTCCGCCTGCCCCAGCGGGACGAAGGCGGATGCCATGCTGTTAGAGGCGCGGCATGTGCTGTTCGATGCCGGCCTGGTGCCGGAGCCGGTGCGCGGCCTGCTGGAGCGGCTGGAAACCCGCCATAACATTTCTGGCGAGGAGAACGCCGGCCGGCTGGTCTGGTGCAGTAATATGGAACATGCTCCCGCGGGGCTGGGGCGTTCGCAGGCGGAAACGGTCTACTTTGTCGGGTGTGTGGGCTCCCTCTTCCCCATGAGCTTCAGCATCCCGCAGGCCTTCAGCCAGACGCTGGACCTGGCCGGCGTGGAGTACGCCCTGCTGGGTGGGAAGGAATGGTGCTGTGGTTATCCTGCCTTCATCAGCGGGGATGTCGAGCTGGCAGGTGGTGGTGACCTGTCCGTCGTGCTATCATGTCTTCACCCACGTGTACCCCGAGCTGGTGGGGGAGGAGGCGTTGGCCGGCCTGAGGGTCCTGCACGCGACCGAGCTTCTGGCCGATTTGTTGGAGAGCGGGGTCCTGCGGCCGGCGGCCCTCCCCATGCGCGTCACCTATCATGACCCCTGCGACCTGGGCCGCAAGAGCAATGTTTTCCAGCCGCCGCGGCGCGTCCTGCAGGCCATACCGGGGTTGGAACTGGTGGAAATGGCCTCCACGGGCGCCAATTCGCTCTGCTGTGGGGGAGGGGGTAACGTCGAGAGCAGCGCGCCGGCGCTGGTGGAAAGCATGGCAGGGCGCCGGCTGGCGGAGGCCTTTGATACGGGGGCCGAGCTGATTGTGACGGCCTGCCAGCAGTGCAAGCGCACCCTGAGCAGTGCGGCGCGCAAGCGCCGCCTCCGCCTGCGCACGGTGGATGTGGTGGAGCTGGTCTGGCAGGCTGTGGAACAGAACGGATAGCGAGGGAAACGGGCAGGGATGGAGATTTCGCGCGAGTTTGTGCAGGAGTTGGAAGAAATTGTCGGGCCGGCCTATGTGCATACCGACCCGGTGGACCTGCAGTGCTACGCCTTCGACGCGACGTTCGAGGAGTGGCGGCCGGATGTGGTGGTGCGGCCGGCCACCACGGAGGAAGTGGCACGCGTCCTGCGCCTGTGCCACGAGGCCAGGGTGCCGGTCATCCCGCGCGGCATGGGCAGTGGGCTGGCCGGCGGCACCGTGCCCTCTCCGAACGGGGGGCTGGTGCTCAGCCTGACCCGCATGAACCGCATCCTGGAGATTGACGAAGTCAATATGACGGTCACGGCCGAAGCCGGCGTCATCACCGCGGATTTGCAGGCCGAGGTGGAGCGGCGCGGGCTGTTTTATCCCCCTGACCCTTCCAGCATCAAACATTCCACCATCGGGGGGACCATCGCCTGCAACGCCGGCGGTCCCCGCTGTCTGAAATACGGCGTGACGAAGGACTATGTGATGGGCGTCAAGGCGGTGCTGGCGGATGGCCGGGTCTTCTCCGCCGGCGGTAAGCCCATCAAGTACGTCACCGGCTATGACCTGCCGGCCCTGCTCACTGGCTCGGAGGGTACCCTGGCGGTGGTCACTGAGGCGCTTTTACGCCTGACAGTCAAGCCCACCGTGGCGCGCACAGCCACCGTGGTCTTTCACGACCTGGACCTGGCCAGCCAGGCGATCAACAAGGTGCTGTGGGCCGGCTTTGTGCCGGCGACGCTGGAGCTGATGGACGATACCACCATTCACACGGTGGAGGAATACCTGCACATCGGCCTGCCGCTGGATGCCGCGGCCCTGCTGATTGTGGAAAGCGACGGCCGGGATGAGAAGGTGGTGGATGACGAGATGCGCGGCATGGTTGAGATATTCCGGGCGGCCGGCGCTTCCGAGGTGCGCGTGGCGCAGGACGAGGAGGAGCGCGAGGCGCTGTGGAAAGGCCGGCGCTCGGTCTCGCCCTCGCTGGCGCGGCGCCGGCCCCATAAGTTGGGGGAGGACATCTCCCTGCCGCGCTCGGCCATCCCAGAGGCGATCCGCCGCATCAAAGGGGTGGCGGCGAAGTACGGACTGCCCATCGCCATTTTCGGGCATGCCGGCGACGGCAACCTGCATCCCAACATCCTCTTCGATCGCCGGGATGCGGAAGAATGGGCGCGGGTCCAGCAGGCCATGGCGGAGATATTTGCTATCGCGCTGGAGCTGGGAGGCACGTTGACAGGCGAACACGGCGTGGGCATCCTGAAGCGGCCCTTTGTCCCGCAGGCCCTCGACCCGATAGCGGTGGAGGCCATGTGGCGCATCAAGCGCGCCCTCGACCCCCACAATATCCTTAACCCGGGCAAGATGTTTCCTGGGGAAATGGTTTTGTAACGATCGCCCTAATATTCCCTGAATTTGAAACTCAAGGCATGGCAATGATGCCAAAGGAGAGTGCAACATGGAAGCGATGTTGATCGAGCCGGGACTGTATTTTGATCGGCGCAATGTGGTGTACAACCCGGATGACGACTGGTACGCGGAGTTCCTGAAGCCCTACTATGTCGTCACCAAAGACGGCCAGTATCTGTTTGCCAGCCTACAGGCGGGACGCTCGCCTTCCAGGGCGTTCCATCTCGATCCGGTAGGATACCGTCTGGGTAAGGGACAACAGCGCTTCGCGCCCGGGGTGGAGGTCGGCCGGCGCTTTATCCAGACCATCAAGCAGTACCTGACCCGCTGTAAGGTCATCGTGCTGGACGGCGTGCAGGGGGAGGCCGGCTATGAGACCGGCGTGCGGGTGGTGGTCAGCATCCAGAACCCGCACTCGGCCTACATCGCCTGGATGGGCCGGCAGATGATCTTCCCCTATAAGCCCGAGGTGCCCATTCGCTGTTGGAATTATATCGTGCCGGAGCCCCTGCCGGCGGACGTGGTAGCCGAGATCAAGAGCTTCTACCCGGACTATCAGGAGGAACTGCCCATCTCACTGTATGATTGGACGCGCGTCGATGAGGATGTGCGCCAGGTGGTGAGCGTGCGCTTCGACTATTTCGGGGCGGCCTTTAAGAAGCCCAATTTGACGCTGGTGTGGAACCGCGGCGAAGCGGATGGCTGTATCTCGTACCATGCCGGCGCGACGCGGGACCGCATCCTCAAGGGGCTCTCGGGCACGGGCAAGACCACCCTGTCGGTGGGGCCGGACCTGGAGCAGGATGACGCCTGTCTGGGCCGGCCGTACCTGGGACCCGATGGAAAAGTGGAGAAGGTGCAGATCATCGGGTTGGAAGCGGCCAGTTTCGCCAAGTCGGAGGGGCTGACGCCGGAAAGCCCGGAGTGGGTGGGGCTGATGAAGAGCCGGCAGGTGGGGCCGGACGGCCGGCGGCCCATTGTCCTGGTGATGAATGTGGACTGCGAAGGGGTGGAGTATCGGCTGGAGAACATTGCCGGCTACCAGGTGCGGGTGCCGAGGCAAATTCCCGGGGAGGAAATTGGCAGTCTCCAGCCCACGCGCTATGAGAAGAGCAAGACGACCAACGGCCGCTTTATCTTCCGCTTCAGCGAACTGAACCCACAGTGGGGCTCGCCGGAGCCCAAATGGCTGCGCAGTGAGGGTCTCTCCTTCAAGCGCTTTGATATCCTGGAGCCGATTATCCGCGTGGTGGACCCATATATGGCGGTGGCGCTGGATTCCGCCTGCGAGAGCATCATCACCAGCGCGTTGTCTGATCAGCCTATTGGCACGCGGGTGCGCTCCTACGCGGCCACCGATTTTATGGCGCGCGAGCAGGCCCAGCAGGCCCTGCTCAAACTGCGGGTGTACCGCGACCTGGGTCTGGGGCCGGACGGCAAGCTGGTCTTCTTCATTGTGAATTCCGGGTACGTAGGGGAGTTTGACATTCACGGTCGGCAGATCCTGCGCTATGATGAGAAGGGCCAACCCATCCCACGCATTGATCCGGCCACCGGCATGCTGTTGAAGGATGGGAATGGCACTGTCCAGTACCTGGGTCAGGGCGAGAAGATCACCGTCCAGGACTCCAAGCGCCTGCTCCATCTCGTCGAACATCGGCTGATCCAGCACTGGCTGGAGAACCCGATTTTCGGTTACTGGATCCCGGACCCGCGCGAGCTGGAGGAGGTGCATGGGATGAAAGATTTCCGCCGGCGCTTCAACCTACTGCGCTATTACACGCCGGAGGAGATCCTGGCCTTTGCCGAGCGCGATATCGCCGAGCGCACCGCCTATCTCGACAACCTGTTCCGCGGGCAGGAAGGTTATGAGGAGCTGCGGCCGGTGATCGAGGTGTGGCGTTCACGGCCCCTG
>JACIWP010000033.1:328-16392 GCA_014360855.1 Anaerolineae bacterium | reverse complement strand
GTCAGCATCAGGGTGGGCGCCACCGCGTTGGTCAGGATCTCCCATGGGCCAAACTCCTTGGCCCATGCCCGCGTCAGCCCGACCAGCGCGGATTTGGCGGCCGCATAATGGGACATGCGCGGGGCACCCATCAACGCCCCACGCGAGGTGATGTTCACGATGCGCCCCCAGCCGGCCGCCTTCATCCCTGGCACACAGGCCTGCGCGGCATGCACCGCTCCCTTCACCACGATGGCGTACATGCGATCTAGGCTGGCGGTGGACATCTCCTCAAAGTCCACTTCGCCCTCAAAGGCGATGGCGTTGTTCACCAGCACCTGCACCGGCTTGCCCCATGCGTCTTTCACCCTGGCGACCAGCGCCTGCATGGAGCCGGCATCGCTCACGTCCGCCCGCATCACCAGCGCACGTCCGCCGGCCTGCTCCACCAGATGCGCGGTCTCTTCAGCGGCCTCCGCATGCGAGAAATAGTCCACCACTACCCAGGCCCCCTCGCGGGCAAACAGGCCGGCGGTGACACGTCCCAACCCACGGGAACTGCCGGTGACCAGCACGACCTTCTCAGCTAGGCCGAGGTCCATAGCAAACCTCCTACGGATAAATGCGCTCCAGCATGCGCGGGAAGGGGATAGCTTCCCGCAGGTGATGGATGCCAGTGAGCCAGCTCACGGTGCGCTCTACACCCAGTCCAAAGCCGGCATGGGGGACAGTGCCGTACTTCCGCAGATCGAGGTACCACTCATAGGCCTCGCGCGGCAGATTGTGCTCGCGGATGCGCTGTTCCAGCAGTTCGCAATCGGCGATGCGCTCGCCACCGCCGATAATTTCCCCATATCCTTCCGGCGCCAGCAGGTCAACCGAGCGGCAGACCTCCGGCCGGCCAGGCTCCGGCTGCATGTAAAACGCCTTGCACTGCGTCGGATAATGATGCACGAAGACGGGCTTCTCGAACTGATCGCTGATAGCCGTCTCATGCGGCGCGCCGAAATCCTCGCCCCACTGAAAGTCGAAGCCCTGTTTGCGCAGAAGCTCCACCGCTTCATCGTAGCTCAGGCGCGGGAACGGAGGCTCCACCTTCGCCAGCCGGCTGATGTCCCGCTCCAGCACTTCCAGCTCCCTGGCCCGGCGTTCCAGCACCCGCTGGACAATATAGCTCACGAACTGCTCCTCCACTTCCATGAGATCATACAGGTCGCAGAAGGCGATCTCCGGTTCCACCATCCAGAACTCGGTCAAGTGCCGGCGGGTTTTCGACTTCTCAGCGCGGAAGGTCGGGCCAAAGCAGTACACCCTGCCAAAGGCCATAATGGTGGCCTCATTGTACAACTGCCCGCTCTGGGTGAGGTACGCCGGCTCCCCGAAGTAATCGGTCTCGAACAGCGTGGTAGTGCCCTCGCAGGCCGCCGGCGTCAGGATGGGCGTGTCCATATTCACGAACCCATGCGAATCCAGCCAGTCGCGGATCGCCCGGATGACCTCCACCCGCACCATCAGGATAGCGTGCTGGCGTTTGGTGCGGATCCACAGGTGCCGGTTAGCCATCAGAAACTCGACGCCGTGCTCCTTGAGGGCGATGGGATAATCCTGCACGAGCTGGATAATCTCGATGTTCGTGATGCCCAGCTCATAGCCGCCCGGCGCACGCGGATCCGCCCGCACAATGCCGTTCACTACCACAGAGGACTCCTGCGTCAGCGAAGCGGCGCGCTCGAACACCTCCGCCGGCAGTTCTTTCTGGAACGCCACTGCCTGAATGAACCCTGTGCCGTCGCGGATGACCAGAAACTGCAGTTTGCCCTTGTCGGTGCGGTTGTACACCCAGCCCTTCAGGGTGACTTCCTGCCCCACATAGTCAGCGATGTCGCGAATGTAGACCCACTTCGTCATGGATGTGCCTTCCTCCTTGAATCAGCATTTGTTCTCCACCAACCGCCTCGCCAGCTCGTTCTGGCGGGCGATGAACCGCTCCAGGTCCAGCGTCAACAGCCGGCCGCCCTCCACCACAACCCGACCCTGTATCACCGACAGGTCACAGCGGCGCGGCGCGCAGAGGAGCAGGGCGCACATGGCGTCATGCGCGCCGGCGTACTCCAGCGTGTCCAGGCGGAAGCCGACGAAATCCGCCGCCTTCCCCACCTCCAGCGAACCGATATCATCCCGGCCCAGCACTCTGGCACCGCCCAGCGTGGCCATCTCCAGGGCCTCCTCCACCGTAAGCCCATCAGCACCAAACTGGACGCGCTGCAACAGCATGGCCATGCGTGCTTCCAGGAGCATATGGCCGCCGTCGTTGCTGGCAGAACCGTCCACCGCCAGACCGACCTTCACGCCGGCGTCCAGCATCTGCCGCACCGGCGCGATGCCGGACCCCAAGCGCATATTGGAGGTCGGACAGTGCGCCACACCAGTGCCGGTCGCCGCCAGCCGGCGGATCTCCGCCTCATTCACATGCACCACATGGGCGAACCAGACGTCCTGCCCCAGCCAGCCCAGCGATTCCATATACGCCACCGGACGCATGCCGAAGCGCTCCAGACAGAACTGTTCCTCGTCGCGCGTTTCTGCCACATGCGTATGCAGGGTGATGCCGTGCCGGCGCGCCCATTCCGCCGTCTGGCGCATCAGCGCCGGCGTCACGGAGAACGGCGAACAGGGCGCCGCCACAACCCGCAACATGGAATACGGCGCCGGGTCGTGATAGCGCTGGACCGCCTCTTCCAGGTCCCGCAGGATATGCTCCTCGTCCTCGACGATCTCATCCGGCGGAAGCCCGCCCTGGGATTTGCCCAGCGACATGCCGCCGCGGCAGGGATGAAAGCGCACCCCAATTTCCCGGGTGGCCTGGATGGTCGCCCCGATATCCACATCGTTGGGGTACACATACAGGTGGTCGCTGACGGTCGTACAGCCGGTCAGCACCAGCTCCGCCAGCCCGATGACGGCGCTGATATAGGCCGCCTCGTTGTCCATGCGCGCCCACAGCGGATAGAGATACACCAGCCAGTCGAACAGCTTGGCATGTTCCACTGCCGGCAGGGCCCGGGTCAGCGTCTGATACAAATGGTGGTGCGTGTTGACCATGCCGGGGACGATGACCATGTCCCGCGCCTCAATGACCCGATCCGCCGACGCCGGCAGGTCATCCGTCGGGCCGATAGCCTCGATCACATGATCCCGCACCAGGATGGCGCCGTCCGGAATGCGCCGGCGCGCCGGGTCCATGGTGATAATTTCCGCCGCATGTCGCACTAACAGCGTGGGCACGGTTCCAGCCTCCCCTGCAGATAGCGCAAACATAACATGAAAGCATGGCCCTGTCAAACCTCCGCCGGCGCCGGCGGCTGGGATAATTTGACAGACCGCGCGCGACCGGTTATGATTACCGGTGTTTCACCCTTGTAGAGCAGGCCCCACGGATCCCTCACTGCCCTGCGGCATGCTCTATGTCTGACGATCGTGATACCTGGCTGTTCCTCCGCCGCCCAACAGTATCTTTAAGGAGGTCAGTGTGATCCGAATCATCACCGATACGTTATCTGGCTTAAGCCCCCAGTGGGCCGCCGAGCACGGCATCCCCCTCATCCCGCAGGTGATTTATTTCGGCGAGGAATCCTTTCTGGAAATTCAGGAGATGAGCATCGAGGAATTTATCCGCCGGCTCAAATCCTCCAGCGTCCTCCCCCGTACCGCCGCCCCACCCCCCGGCCTGTTCATCAAAGCCTTCGAAGAGCTGGACGCCGCGCACAATACCATCCTCTGCATCCACCCCACAGCCGAGCTGTCGGGCACCGTCCGCTCCGCCCAGATCGCCAAGGCTGAGGCATTCCCCAACGCCGACATCCGCATCATTGACACGCGCACCATCGGCGCTCAGCTTGGCGTGCTGGTGCAGATGGCGGATAGCTGGGTACGGGAGGGGCTGGATGCGGACACCATCGTGCGCCGGCTGGAGGAGCTGATCCCCCGCCTGCGCACCTATTTCCTGGTGGATACGCTGGAGTACCTTCAGCGCGGCGGCCGGATCGGCGGAGCCGCGGCCCTGGTGGGCCAGCTCCTGCAGATCAAACCCATCCTCACCATCCGCGACGGGAAAGTGGACGTTTATGCTCGCGAGCGCACCAAGAAGCGTGGACTGGAGCGCTTCCGCGAGATCATCCTTGAAGAAATGGACTTGAGCTTCTCGCCCTGTCTGGTGATTCAACACTGCGACGCCCGCCAGGAGGCGGAGGAGCTGGTCTCTTTCTTCCGAGAGCGCCTTGGCCGGCAGGATATTCCCTTGTTCGACGTTGTGCCAGCGATCGCCACCCACGCCGGCCCGGGAACCCTGGGCGCCAGCTTCTTCGCCAAACCCTGACCTTGGTTTCCCATATCCACGTGATTCTGGAACGAGGAGAGACTCCGATGGTGGAAATTGTGAAGATCGATACGGGGAATAAGGCTGATGTGAAACGCTTTATCCAGGTGAACGTCAGCCTGTACAAGGGGTGCCCGTACTGGGTGCCGCCCCTGCCGGGAGACCAGGAGTTTTATCTGGACCGCCGGCGCAACCCGTTTTTCGAACACTCCGATGCCGACTTCTTCATCGCCGTGAAGGACGGGCGCGATGTCGGCCGCATCGCAGTGTTGGAAAACCGCCGGCATAACGAGCACAAGCACGAACGCACTGCCTACTGGTACTTCTTCGACTCCATTGACGACCTTGAAGTGTCGCGCGCCCTGTTCCAGGCCGCGGAGGATTGGGCGCGCGCCCGCGGGCTGAACCAGATGCTGGGGCCAAAGGGCTTCATCCCCTTCGACGCCTTCGGCGTCCTCATCCAGGGCTTTGATGCCCTGCCGGCGATGGGCGGCCTGTACAACTACCCCTATTATGACAAGCTCGTCACCAACATGGGCTATCAGCGCTTCGTGGATATCACCTCCTGGTACATGGACGCCGAGACGATGGATGTCTCGCCGCGCATCTATGAGCTGGCGGAGAAGGTGAAAAAGCACCGCGGCATCACTATCAAAACCTTCCGCAGTAAGAACGAAATCCGCCAGATGGCCAACGCCATCATGCAGGTCTACAACGACACCTTCGTCAACAACTGGGAATATGTGCCGGTCACCCAGAGCGAAATGAAAGCCATCCTGGACCGCATGCTCCCCATCGTCCGGCCGGAGCTCATCAAACTGGCCATGAAAGGGGACGAAATCATCGGCTTCCTGTTCGGCTTCCCGAACATTAATGAGGCCATTCAGCAGATCGGCGGCCGGCTGTGGCCCTTCGGCTTCATCAAGCTACTGCGAGCGCTGAAAACCACCCGGCGTATTGACCTGAACGGCATGGGCATCCTCCCCAAGCACCAGGGCGGCGGCGCCAATGCTGTGCTCTATGCCGAAATGGCCCGCACCATCAAGGACAACAAGTTCCAGTTCGCCGAACTGGTGCAGGTCGAGGCCGGCAACGAGAAGATGCAGGCGGAGGTCAAGGCGCTGGGGGCCATTTTGTACAAGATCCACCGCGTCTACACCAAACAGCTCGACTGAGCCTCTCTTTCTGGCAAAGCAAAACGGGCAAAGGAACGTTCCCTTGCCCGTTCTTTCATCCCGCTCAACCCTTACAGCTCACACTTGGCCCGCTCGCAGACACCAATCTGGCAGACTGTGGTCACGGTATCCTTGAGGTCGTAGCCCAGCAGGACGCGCTCCAGGTTCGCCGGCAGGTGGCGGATACGCCGGCCGGTAGCATGGTAGATAGCATTGAGGATGGCCGGCGCAGTCGGCACCATGGACGGCTCTGCCACGTTCTTGGCGCCGAAGGGACCGAAGGGAAGCTCGCTCTCCACAAACTCCACTGTGACGATCGGCATATCCGCGGCCGTCGGGATGAGATAAGTATCGAAGTTCGGGTTCTGGATATATCCCTTGTCGAACTCCACCCTTTCCATCAGCGCGTAGCCGAGGCCCTGCGAGATGCCGCCGACGATCTGGCCGCGAATGCCCTGGGGGAAGACCACCTTGCCCACGTCGTGCACGGCGTAGATATTCAGCACCTTGGTCACGCCGGTGCGGCGGTCCACCTCCACCTCGGCCACCTGCGCGCCGAAGTGGTAGGCCACGTAGGGCACGCCGCGTCCCTGGGCGAACGACCAGTGGATGCGCGGCATCTCCCAGCGCGCTTTCGCCGAGAGCGGGATATGATGGGCCCGGGCATAGGCGATGATCTCATCCAGGCTTACCCGCCGGCCGCCCGGCCCATGGAACACCTCGCCTTCCTGACGCACTTCCGGCACCATGCAGTCCATCATCATGGCCGCCGTCTCGTACAACTGCGTCAACAGCCGCATCGCCGCCAGGCGGGTAGCATTGCCGCCTAAAATGGTGGAGCGCGAGGCGACGGTGGGGCCGCATTCATGCACCACGTCAGTATCACACGGCATCCACTGGAAGCGTTCCACCGGCAGGCCGAGCACTTCCGCGGCGATGAGACAGAACACCGTGCGCGAGCCCTGACCGTAATCGGTCAGACCGGTGAGTATCTCAAACGTATTCCCCTCGCCCAGCCGGATGGTATGCTCGGCAAAGTCCAGGCCTTCCGCACCCAGGGAAATGCCGTGGAAGAAGGATGCGACCCCGATGCCGCGGCGGATCTCCTGGTTCGCCGGCTGGCGGCTGTACTCGGCGCGCTTGCGGTCCCAGTCAGAAATCTTCCGCACCCGCTCCAGGCACTGCTTCAGGCCCACCGAGTATTCCAGCTTCTGCCCGAACGGCAGGGTATCCCCCAGTTCGACGCAGTTCTTCAGCCGGAAATCCATGGGATCCATGCCGCACATCTCGGCCAGCTCATCAATTGCCTGTTCGGAAGCCGCCGTCACCTCGGTGTTGCCAAAACCGCGGAAGGCGCCTGAGTAGCCGTTATTGGTGTAGACGCAACTGATATCCACATGGCAGTCCTCGTAGCGGTACGGCCCCATGGCATGGATGGTGGCGCGCCAGCTCGTGAAGGGGGTCATGGAGGCATAGGCGCCGGAATCCGCCCAGCATTCGATCTTGGCGGCGCGCAGCCGGCCGTCCTTCGTCGCCCCGAGGCGGTAATGCATCTCCATGGCGTCCCGCTTATACGAGGCGATCATGGATTCCTCACGGCTGGTCACCAGCTTGACCGGCCGGCCCGACTTGATGGCCAGCATCGCCGCCTGCGCGGCTGTCTCATACACCATATCGGATTTACCGCCGAAGGCGCCGCCGATGTGCGGGGACTGGATGACCCGCACCTTGCCCGGCATGCCCAGCGTCATGACCAGGTTGCTGAGCGTGATAAAGGGGCTCTGATCGCCAACGTACACCGTTACCCCGCCGTCGGCGGTCGGCACCGCCAGCGCCGCCTCGGTCTCCAGATAGGCGTGCTCCTGGTGCGGCACGCTGTAGACGGCATCCAACACCACGTCACATTCTGGCAGTTTGGCCAACGGATCGCCCTGCCGGACAATCAGGGTCTCCGAAAGGTTCCCCTTCCCATGTACCTCGATGAATTCCGCATTTTCCAGCTCTCCGCTGGTGGTCTCTTCCGCCTCGGCCTTGGCCAGCTCTTCATGTAGGATAGGGGCATCCGGCTGGAGCGCTTCATGGACATCGAAGACCGCCGGCAGTTCCTTCAGCTCGAGCACAATGGCGCGCAGGCCGGCCTCCGCCGCATCCTCCGTCTCCGCCGCCACAGCCGCAATCGGGTCCCCCACATAGCGCACCTTCTTATAGGCCAGCATGTAATCATCTTTGACCGGGAAGCCCCAGTTGCTGTGGTCCACGAAATCCTCGCTGGTGATGGCGGCGACAACGCCCGGCACCTTCAACGCCGGCGTCACATCCAGCTTCACGATCTCCGCATGCGGCACCGGACTGCGCAGGACCTTGGCGACCAGCATGCCGGGGATCTTGAGGTCATGGGTGTAGCGCGCCATGCCCAGCACTTTCTCCAGCGCGTCGACACGGCGAGTGGGTTTGCCCAGGGATTTCAGCTCGCTCATGCAAGTCCCTCCTTCCCGGGAAGGCCGGCCCGGCGCAGTACCGTCATCTGGATGGCCTCCACGATCTGCTGATAGCCAGTACACCGGCACAGGTTACCGGAGATGCCCTCCACAATTTGCTCGCGGGTGGGATAGCCGTGCTTGCGCAGTAAAGCCGTGGCCGCCACCACCATGCCAGGTGTGCAGAAGCCGCATTGGATGGCGCCGGCCTCGATGAAAGCCTCCTGCAGATCGTTAGGGCCGCCGTCCGGGCCGCGAATGCCCTCGATGGTGATGACCTGCCGGCCCTCCACCTGCGGGGCCAGGACCAGACAGGAGTTGACCACTTCCCCATCCAGAATGACGGAGCAGGCGCCGCATTCGCCAATCTCGCACCCGCACTTCGTCCCCGTCAGGTCCAGATAGTCCCTGAGCAGATGCAGGAGGGTGATATCCGGTGGCGCATCCACCACGGTGGGTTTGCCGTTCAGCGTGAAGCGAATTTCCATTATCTCACCTCCGGCAGTCCGAACACTTTGCGCAGTGCCCGTTCGATGAGCGCCGGCAGTGCCAGCTCCTTGTACGGCGTGGACCAGCGCCGGCCGGTGATGGCGACCATCTGTGCCGCGCCGGCCTGGCCGGCCTTCCGCACCAGCTCCTCCGTCGGGACCTCCCCCAGCATCACCGCCTCCGCCTGGTCAAATCGCTGGGTTTGCGGCGTGCAGGCGCCAGGCACAATGCGCACCTCCGCCACGCGGCCATCCGCGTCCAACCAGCCCAGACAGGCCAGGCTCAGGCGAGAGATGGACTGCACCTGCCGCCGGCCAATCTTGAAGAAGGCCATGCGGGCTTGTGCCGGCGGGATAGGGATGACGAAATCACGAATCACGCTGGCGGCCGGCAGGCTGGTGCGGTTGGGGCCCACCACCACATCCTTGACCGGCATGGTCATCTCCCCATCCTTCGTCACGATGCGCGCCACCGCCTCCAGGCAGACCAGGGCCGGCAGGGTATCGGCGCAAGCCGCGGCATTGGCCACATTACCGCCAATGGTGCCGCGATTGCGAATCTGCGGGGAGCCGATGGAATGACAGGCATCCGCCAGGAGGGGAAGATACCGCTGAATGAGGGGATATTCCACGATCTCCGCATGGGTCACCGCCGCCCCGACCACAATGGCTCCATCCTGCTGGGAGATGGAACGCATTTCGGGAACCTGGCTGATGTCCACCAGGCGGTCCCAATGCACTTCGCCCTTATGGCGCAGGACCATGAGGTCGGTGCCGCCGGCCAGCAGTCGGGAGACATGGGTGGGGTCACTGAGGAACGCAACCGCTTCCGCACAGGATGTTGCTCGCACATAATCAAAGTGCTTGATGCTCAAGGACGGCCCTCCTTTCCCAGACATGAGGCTACCCTGGCAAATAGAACACCTATGAGGTCATATGCAGTATACCACAAGCCCCTTACTTGTCAAATTCCCTTTTCGCTTGCGCGGTAACACTTAAGGATGCATCCCGACATACCCGGGGTAACAGCCGGCTCAGAGGCGACCGCCGCCCGAATGCCCCGCTTGACATTTTCGCCTGATTGTGCCATTATATACCCATACCCCGTAGTAGTAGGACGTACTGCCGGAGGAGTGACCATGATCGAACAAACGGACCTGGCTGCGCGCCTGACCCTGCATCTGCCCTTCGATGCCGCCCTGCGCCGCGTCAAAGAAGCGCTCAAAGCCCAAGGCTTCGGGGTGATGAGCGAGATTGACGTCCAGCAGGCGATGCGCGAAAAACTCGACGTGGATTTCCGCCGCTATGTCATCCTGGGGGTGTGCAATCCTCCCCTCGCCCATCGCGCTTTTTCCATCAACCTAGAGGCCGGCCTCCTCCTTCCCTGCAACGTCATCGTCTATGAGGACGGCGGCGCCGTCCAGGTATCCATCGCTGACCCGCTGGCCATGGCGCGCTTGATGGACCACCCGGATTTCCGGGCTCTGGCCGCGAGGCCCGCGCCAAACTGCTGGAGGCGCTAAAGACGTTGGAGCAGAGCGCGGCATAGGCGGGCGCCGGCTCAACCTATCTCCCAGCGTTCCAGCACGCGTATCCCCCGCTCCGCCAGGCCGGCGAGAAAATCCTCCGTCGGGACAGCGATCTCCGCCGGCCTGGCGCCCGGTGCTATCTTCCGGCGCGCGATCAACGTCATCGCCAGCGCCGCCGGGAACCCCGTCGCCCGTTCCATGGCGGTGAACCCCGTCATCGGGTCATAGAATTCCATCAGCTCAAAGGTTACCGCGGCGCGCCGGCCGGCTTTCTCCCCACTGCACCGCACCCGCATCACCACCAGATCCTCGGGATCGTCCGGGAAGTGGATCAGCGGCTTCAGCATGGCGAAGAGGAACTGCCGGGGCACAATGCGCTGTCCATGGAACTCGATCGGCTCCTCGCTGAACAGCCCCAACTCGCGATATGCGACGAACATCTGACAGTGGCCGGGATAGCGCACCGTCTTGTTCTGCATGTGCTGAACCCTGCCTTCGAACGTCCAGGGGAGGGTGGAGATCCCGCCCCCGGTGATAAACGCCTCTGCCTTCCCCACAGGCGGAGGGAATTCGATCTCCTCCAGTTCGGTCAGGCAGGGAATCCGTGTCCGCCGGCCGCCGCGCAGCACGACGCAGTCGCCGGCATACTCATTAATCAACCCCTCTATGCTGAACACCAGCTTATACCGGAACGGCCCGCGCGGATGGACCGGCAGTCCGCCGTCCCAGGAATCCACCCGCTCACAGCGGTCGAGCTGGCGGATGCCGTGCGCGATGAGCACGTTGCCCATGCCCGGCATAAAGCCGCAGTCGGGCAGGATGGTCACGCCGGCACGTCGGGCTTCCTCATCCATGGCCAACTGCTGGAGCACAATATCGGTATTGCCGCCCAGGTCGCAGAGGCTGGTGCCGGCGGCGATGGCCGCCCGCGTGATGCCCAGGTTGAAGCGATAGGGCACGGCGCTGAGCGCAACCGTGTAACCGGCCATGGCGTGCGGAAGGGCCTTTTCATCGCTCACATCCAGCGCCGCGGCGCGCGCCACCTGCCGGCCGGCCAGGCGGTTGACCCGCTCGGCAGAAGACCGTGCGATGTGGATATCCCGATCCGCCAGCGTGATCTCGTCGGCCTCCCCGCGCACAGCCAGGTCATAAGCCGCCGCTGTGCCCTGCATGCCGGCTCCCAGAACCAGATAACGATACCCCATGGCAGTTCCCCTCCTCTGCAGTGTCAGATGCATGCCAGGCCTATTATACAACATCACATCGCTCAGCCCATATTCCCCCTTCTTCCCGCTAGGTGGTATAATCCACCGCAGGTGACCGGCCATCTCTTCGACCTGATTTTGTCCCGGAGGAACATTATGCGCACTGCCAGAGCCAGCGGGTTACTGCTTCACCCCACTTCCCTGCCGGGGAGGTTCGGCATCGGCGACCTCGGCCCGGAAGCCTACCGCTTCGTGGAGTTCCTGCAGGCCGCCGGCCAGACCCTCTGGCAGATCCTGCCGCTGGGACCGACCGGTTACGGCGATTCCCCATATCAGTGCTTCTCCGCCTTCGCCGGCAACCCCCTGCTCATCTCCCCCGAGCTCCTGGTAGAAGATGGCCTGCTTGACAAGGAAGCGCTGGAGCAGGCGCCGGCGTTCCCCGAACAGCGGGTGGACTACCCGGCCGTGGAACGCTGGAAAAGCGCCATCCTGCGGCAGGCGGCGGCGCGGTTCTTCCTGGAAAAACCATATCCGGCCTACCACGAATTCGAAGCCTGGTGCGAGCAGGAGGCCGGCTGGCTGGAGGACTTCGCCCTTTTCATGGCGCTGAAGGAAGCCCACAACGGCGCCCCCTGGACCGAATGGGCATCGGAATTGGCGCGCCGGCATCCCCCCGCGCTCCAGCGCGCCCGCCAGGACCTCCAGGGCGCCCTGCGCGTGCACCGGTTCACCCAGTTCATCTTCTTCCGCCAGTGGAAGGCCCTGCGCGAACACGCCAACGCGCGCCGCGTGCGCATCATCGGGGACATCCCCATTTTCGTCGCTCATAATTCCGCCGACGTCTGGGCCCACCCGGAGCTGTTCTTCCTTGACGAAGCCGGCCAGCCGACGGTAGTGGCCGGCGTGCCCCCCGATTACTTCAGCCCGACCGGCCAGCGCTGGGGCAATCCGCTCTACCGCTGGGAGCGCATGGCCGAGGACGGCTACGCATGGTGGGTCCAGCGCGTGCGCAAAACGCTGGAATTGGTGGACATGGTGCGCATTGACCACTTTCGGGGATTTGAGGCGTACTGGGAGGTGCCGGCGGAGGAGGAAACAGCCATCAACGGCCGCTGGGTGCCTGGTCCGGGGATGGCCTTTTTCCAGGCCCTGGAAGCCCAGTTGGGCAAACTGCCTATTATCGCGGAGGATCTGGGGATCATCACGCTGGCGGTGGAGCAGATGCGCGATGCCTGCGGATTCCCCGGCATGAAAATCCTGCAGTTCGCCTTCGGCAGTGGGCCGGATAATCCCTATCTCCCGCACAATTACACCACGCCGCATTGTGTGGTGTACACGGGCACGCACGATAACGACACCACCGCCGGCTGGTTCGCGCAGATCCCGCCGGCGGAACGGGCGTATGTCCTCCGCTACCTGCATTCCGACGGCAGGGAAATTCACTGGGACATGATCCGGCTGGCCATGCTCTCCATCGCTGAGATGGCAGTGTTTCCGGTGCAGGACGTGCTGGGGCTGGGGAGCGAGGCGCGCATGAACATGCCCGGCCGGCCGCACGGCAACTGGGCCTGGCGCTGTCCGGCCGGCGCGCTCACCGAGGCCGTGGCCGGCCGGCTCCGCCAATTGACACAGGATTACGGCCGGTACGCGCCGGCCGAAGCCAGCAGCGCGGAGGAACAGCCGGGCAGTTCTGCCGGCTGAATCAATGGAGCCGGCCGTCCAGCACCGCGCGCACCCGGCGCGCCAACTGCGCGGTGGTGAACGGCTTGGACAAGAAGGCCGCCTGGCCGGCGGCTACTTCCTCTGCCGCCAGACGGTCGTCGGCATAGCCGGAGATGAAAAGGACCCGCAGGCCGGCCTGCCGGCCCATCAGCTCACGCGCCAGCCAGGGTCCGCTCTTGCCGGGCAGAACCACGTCTGCAATCAGCAAATCCATCGGATGCTCCAGCCCGGCCGCGATCTCCAGCGCCTCCTCCGCGCTCTCGGCAGTGACGACGTGATAGCCCAATTTCCGCAAGGCGCTCTGCGCGAGCAGACGAATCTCCGGCTCATCCTCGACCAGGAGGATGGTCTCGGTGCCGGCAAGCTCCTGCAAATCCGCGTCCCTGTTCTCCTGGGGCACCGCCGGCCGTTCCCTCACCAGCGCCGGCAGATATATCTTGAAGGTCGTGCCGCGCCCGACCTCGCTGTAGACATTGATGATGCCGCCGTACTGATGCACAATGCCGTACACGGTGGAGAGGCCCAGCCCGGAGCCGTCCGGTTTCGTCGTAAAGAAAGGCTCAAACACGTGTTCCAGCACCTCAGGCGTCATGCCAACACCCGTGTCCGTGACCGCCAGCAGGACATAGTCTCCCGGTCGGGCATCCGGATTGCGCCGGCAGTACTCCTCATCCAGGTAGACATTGGTGGTGGAGAGGTACACCCGGCCGCCCTGCGGCATAGCGTCCCGCGCGTTCACCAGCAGATTGAGCAGTACCTGCTCCAACTGCGATTGGTCCGCCATCACAGGGTGCAGAAGCGGGTCAAGCTGGACCTCGAAGTGGATATCCTCACCCAGAAGCCGCTCATACATGGGCTGTAGGGACAGGATCAGGTCGTTCAGACTGACGGCCTGCGGCAGGGCGATATCCCGCTTGCTCACCATCAACAACTGACGGGTGAGCTTGGCGGCACGCAGGGAGGACTGCAGTATCACCTGAAGCTCCCGATAGCCGGGCATGCCCTCGTGCAACTGCATCAGGCCCAGCTCCGCGTTGCCAATGATGGCGGTGAGCAGATTGTTGAAATCGTGGGCGATGCCGCCGGCCAGCCGGCCTACCGCCTCCATCTTCTGCGCACGCAGGAACTGCGCCTCCAGTTGTTTGCGATCGGTGATGTCCCGCATGATGCCCTCGGCCTCGACCACGCGGCCGTCCTCCACGACCGGGGCAATGTTGATCTCTGCATCGCGCTCTTTCCCATCCCTGCAGAGCAGTTTCACCTGAAGCCCTTCCACCGGCTTTCCGCCCCAGACCTGGATCATGCAGTCCTGGGCCGCCGGCCGGGAATCCTCGGCGATACAGCTCCACCAGGGCTGACCGATGATGGTCACGGTGTTGTAGCCCGTGATGCGCTCGAAGGCCGGCGAGACATACTGGAAGCGCTCCTCCCGGTCCAAGGTAAAAATGGCATCCAGGCTCTGCTCGGCGATGCGCCGGAAGCGCGCCTCGCTCTGCCGCAGTGCCTCGGCCATGCGCTTGCGCTCGATGGCCAGTGCCACCTGCTCCGCCACATATGCCAGCATGGGCAGGTCGGTGTCACGAATGGCAAACTCATCGCCATAATCCTGCAGCACCATCGCTCCCAGCACCCCGGCCTCGCCGCGCAAGGGGATACCCGCCCAGACCTTAGGGGCCGGACCGACCACCTGCGCCTCGCCGGCCGTAATTAGCCGCTCGATGTCCGCGGTGCGCAGGAGCATCGCCCGCTCCTCCCGGATCACCCGCCCTGTGAGGGTTTTACCAGCCGGCATCGGCACCCTGGAGGTCTGCACATCACTGAAGTAGGCCAGCGACACCTGGTCCCTGTCCATATCGTACAGCGCGACGAAGAAATTATCCGCCGGCACCAGCGCTTTCAGCGCCGCCTGCACCACACCGAAGAATTCCTCCAGGCTCCCGGTCGTATGCACCGCCTCGGAGATACGGTAGACAAGCTGTTGCACGCGCTCTGCCGCACGGCGCCGCTCGATTTCCTCCTGGAGATGGCGCGTGCGGGCACGCAGTTGGAACCGTAGGAGCAGGCTGAAGCCGCCGGCCAGCGCGGCCGCACCGCCCAGCCCTACCAACAGCCAGACCGCCCAGCGGGGGAAGGCCGGCCCCTCCGCGCCGGCGATCCAGCGCGCCATAGACCGGTAGTACACCGAGTTACGGTCGGCCTTCATGGCAGATAGCCGGCGGTCAATCGCATCCAGCACATCCTGATGTTTGCCCTTGGTCGCGGCAAAGCGCAGTTCCGTCGGACAGCAGATGATATTACTGCGGACGACGTGGTATTCTTTCTCGTGCGCCCAGCCGTCCAGCCGCGCCATGATGCCGGCGTCCACCTTTCGCCCAGACACGGCTTCCAAAACCTGGTAATACTCATCCACATACTGCCACTGCACGGGGATATCGAAGCTCTCCAGCATGCGGGAGAATTCGATGGTGTAAATATCCTGGGGGACGCCGGCGATGACCTTACCGCGCAGGTCGAGGATGGAATTCACTCCTCCGCCCGGCACCGTGTACACCTGCCCCCAATTCGTCAGCACGGTCTCCTGGTTGAAATCATAGCGCTCGGTCCGTTCGGGCCGGTAGGCGATGGCCACCAGCAAGTCAATCTCCCCTGTTTCCAGCCGGCGCAGGCATTCCTCCCAGGTGCCGGCCACATACACGAGATGCCACCCTTCCCGGCGCGCAATCTCTTCCAAGATATCAATGTAAAAACCCTGCACCTGCCCATTTTCGTCCACGAACGCCAGGGGATGATTCTGATAGACGCCCACGCGCAGGATGCGCGCCGGCTCCACGCTGGCAAAGGAAGCGGGTAACAGGGCCGGCGGTAGGAAGAGAGAAACCGCCATCAGTCCCAGGAGTAAACCCCACAGCCACAGGCCGGCGCGTTTCATCGTATCAGCTCCCCGTATCGTTGCAGAGAATATCGCCCATATCGCACTTTGCTTTTACATTATACCACGAAAATTTGCATTGCACTCTCTCTTTCGCAACGAAGCCCGCCATCGTCCTCCTCGTCGGTGTGATTGCCCTGCTGGCCAATTCTGCTATAATGTATCTGGATAATATCATTTTTCAG
>JACIWP010000033.1:0-318 GCA_014360855.1 Anaerolineae bacterium | reverse complement strand
ATTCATCCGCAGGGTGGCGTTTGCCGGCATGGGCCTGGCCGGCACCGCCCTGCTCCAGTCCTGCGGCACCCCGGCCGCCCCCGCGCTGAACCGCATCACGCTGGAACCATCCCCGACGGGCGTGCCCAGCACTGCACCAAGTCCCACCTATACACCCGGAGCGCCGGCCGCTCCCCTACCCACTCCTACGCCTACGACCATCCCTCCGACCGCGGCGCCGGCGCCCTCGACTGCCCTGCCGCACCTGGCGGTGGTGCGCGGCGCGTCCGCGGAAGCGATCACCCGCCAGGCGGTGGACGCGCTGGGCGGCATCGGCCG
>JACIWP010000032.1 GCA_014360855.1 Anaerolineae bacterium | reverse complement strand
GGCGTCCTTGGTAGCCTGACGCTGCGAGTCGTTGAAATAGGCCGGCACGGTGATAACGGCTTTCGTCACCGGTTCGCCCAGGTAGGCCTCGGCATCGCGCTTGAGCTTCTGCAGGATCATGGCCGAGATTTCCTGGGGCGTGTATTCCCGGCCCATGACCGGGATGTAGACGCGAGCATCGCCGGCAGGCCCCTTCACCACCTTATACGGCACGCGTTTGCGCTCTTCCTCGACTTCCTCGAAGCGCCGGCCCATGAAGCGCTTGATGGAGAAGACGGTGTTCTCCGGGTTGACGATGGCCTGGCGCTTCGCCGGCGCGCCCACCAGCCGCTCGCCGGTCTTGGTGAACGCCACCACCGAGGGCGTGGTGCGGCTCCCTTCCGCGTTGGGGATGACCACCGGCTCGCCGCCCTCTAACACGGCAATCACCGAGTTGGTCGTGCCCAGGTCAATTCCTACGATCTTACCCATAGTGTACCCTCCTATCTGATAACTGTGATATGATTTCTGCGCTGTGACATGCCGGCGTACGGGCATTACGCCCGGGCGTCGTTCGTGGACTCAGGGCCGGCGTCCGGGCGCGGCATCACACGGCCCTGCCTGCTCGCCTTGGCCAGAGGCAGGCTCTGGTCCATGGTCGGCAGGTGCGCGTAATCGCATGTGCACGGCCCTCCGCGACTGCATCCCACACAGCAGTAGACGGTGCCGCGGATGACCGTGGGGCGCCACGAAAACACAATGCCGCAGTTAGCACACTGCCATCTCGTCGTCATCTCCCACCTCTTCGCCGGCATGCAAGGTTCTGCCCACAATGGGCTATTCCCATTGTATGCGCGGCGTGTTAGAAGTGTGCTAGAGATTTGTTAGAATTTCATTAGAGTTGCATGGGGACCGTCAGCCGGCATCGGAGGCTTCGCGGCCGCGGCCGGCGCGCCGGCCGAGAAAGTCCACAAAGCGGTAGCCAATCCCGTGCTCCGTGAGGATGTACTTCGGGTTGGAGGGGTCCGGCTCGATTTTCTGGCGAAGGTAGGTGATGTAGAGGCGCAGAAGCTGGTGGTCGTCGCGGTACTCGTGCCCCCAGACCTTGGACAACAGCATCTCATGGGTCATCACCCAGCCGGCGTTGTTCACTAAGTGATACAGGAGCCGATACTCCGTCGGGCGGAGCTTGACCCGGTTTCCCCGCACGATCACCTCGCGCTGGTCGAAGTCGATCTGCAGGTCCTCATCAATCACCACCAGCCCCTGGGAGGCCGGCATGGCCGCTTCCGCGCGGCGCAGTACCGCTTTGATGCGGCTGGTCAGCTCGCGCGGGCTGAACGGCTTGGTGATGTAATCATCCGCTCCCAGGTCCAACCCGCGCACCCGGTCTTCCTCTTCGCCCTTGACCGTCAGCATAATGACCGGCACAGAGGAGAAACTGCGGATTTCCTTCAGCACCTCGAACCCATCCATATCCGGGAGCATAACGTCCAGCAGTACCAGGTCCGGCAGGTCATCCCGCACCTTTTCAATGGCCTCGCGGCCAGTATTGGCCTCGCTGACGCGAAAGCCTTCCAGCTCCAGATTCATGCGCACAAAGCGCACAATGCGGGATTCGTCATCTACCACCAAGATATGGCGTTTTGCCATGTCCGCCCCCTTTCGCTTCCAGTATGCGCGGTGTCATGCCGCGATGCGCGGCAGGGTGAAATAGAAGGTGGCGCCTTTGCCGGCCTCGCTCTCTACCCAGATGCGCCCGCCGTGCGCCTCGATGATGGCGCGGCTGAGGTACAGTCCCAGGCCCACGCCGGGGGTCTGCCGGCGCAGGCCGGAATCCACCCGATAAAAGCGCTGGAACAGGTTGGCCTGCTCCTCTTTCGGGATGCCGATGCCCTCGTCCGAGACGTACACCAACACCTCGCGATCCAGGGCCTGGCCGCCCACCCGGATGGTGCCGCCGCGCGGGGAGTACTTCACCGCGTTGTTCAGGAGGTTGTAGAGCACCTGGCTGATGCGCTCCTCATCGGCAAAGACCGGCGGGAAGTCGGGCGGGAAGGCAAGCTCGAAGCGGTGCACCGAGGTCTGCGTGCGCAGACGGTTCACGATTTTCTCCGCCAGACGCGGCAGGGATACGTCGGTCAGCTCCAGCTTGAGGCCGCCGGCCTGGATGCGCGAGGCGTCCAGCAGGTTGCTGATAAGCTGATCCAGACGATCGCTCTCCTCCTCGATGATGCGCAGTCCCTCGCGCACCGTCGCCTCGTCCCAGTGGGCGTCCTCCCGGCTCAATGTGCTGGCGTAGCCCTTGATGAGCGCTACCGGCGTCTTCAGCTCGTGGGAGATGACCGAGATAAAGGTGGATTGCAGTTCCTCCGCCTGACGGAAGCGGGTGATGTCATGCACATCGAGGATGATGTTCAACAGCCGGCCTTCCTCGTCCCAGAGCAGGGAATGGTTGATGCCGACGGAGACCTTACTGCCGTCCGGTCGGACGATATCTCCCTCGAGATAGAGCGTTTCCTCCGCGCCGGCCGGCTCCTCCGCCTGCTCCAGCGCCGTGCATATCTTGCCGCACAGGGGCTGGCCCTGGGCGTTGACCGCGGTCAGCACTTCCGAGCAGTGCCGGCCCACGGCATCGCCGGCGCGCCAGCCGGTCATGCGCTCCAGCGCCCGGTTGATGACCTCCACCCGACAGTGCGCGTCCAAGATCATGATGCCGTCGGCGCTGTGCTCGATGATGGCGTCCAGCCGGCGCTTCTCCGCCAGCAACTGCTGGTACAGGCGGGCGTTGTGGATGGCGATGGCCGCCTGGTCGGCGAAGCTGGCCAGCACCTGACGGTCGTCCTCGGAGAAGGCCAGGCCGGTGAGCCGGAAAACGTAGACGACGCCGATCAGTTGGTCGCCGATCATCATGGGCAGGGCGATGACCTGGCGCAGGGGCAGGCCGGCGGCAGAGCTGACGAGATGCAGTCGCCAGGACAGGTCCGGTATGGACCAGCCGGCCGGCAGTACCGGAATATCCTCCAGCAGAGGAGTGAACAGATGCAGTTTCTGAGCGGGGATGCCGTACGCCGCCCGGATGCGGAACGAGTCCTGGTTATCCCGCACAGCGATGAGGGCGACATCGGCGCCCAGCAGTTCGGCCGCACTTTTCAGGATGAGCCGGAGCACGGCGCGCACGTCCAGCCGGGAGGTCATGGCCCGGCTGATGGCCAGCAGATAATCTCGCTGTCGCAGGCGGTAGTCGAACATGGCAAGCCCCTGTCCTGTGTAGGACACAGCGCCGCTGTGTCCGTATGGCCTATTTGCGACCCACGCGGACTCATTATACCATAAGGAACACCGGTTGGTAGAGTGTTTGGATGGATGTTTCTGCCGGGACGTCGGCTCCATGGGGTGATCGACGGCGAGGGTGCGTTGCGCCATATGTATGCCGGCCTGCTCCCCGGCGCATTGCCAGACGACGCCATGCTCTTCGTCCTGGACCAGCACGGCGTGCCATGGGCCGGTTGGTACGGTGCGGAGCCGGCCGGCGAGCAGTGCGCGGAGGGCATCGAGTGGCTGGAGTTCATCGCGCTCCAGTGTCCGGAATGAGGCTCGACGGAATGGCCGGTGCGGCCATGACGTGAGGAAAGGCGCTCAGCGCCGGCTGGCAGGGTCCCTCATCAATTCCTCGACCAGGGAGCCCAGTGTGCGCACCGCTCCCTCCGCCGCCGGCGACCAGTTGGCGGCGTTCAGACGGATGAAGTTGCGGTAGCGCTCACCGGCGGAGAAGATGTAGCCGGGGGTAATGGCGATGCCGGCCTTCAGCGCGCGCCGGTATAATTCCAGGGAGTCTACGTGCTCCGGGAGCTGGATCCAGAGCAGGAAGCCGCCGGCCGGCCGCGTGACGCGGGTGCCGTGCGGGAAATAGCGCGTTACCGCCAGGGACAGCTCTGCCACATTCCGGGCATATGCGCGGCGGATATGGCGCAGGTGGTGGTCATAGCTTCCGCTGGCCAGGAACTGGGCGATAGCCAGTTGGGGCAGGGTCGCGGTGGCCAGTGAAGAGGTGTACTTGAGCCACTCGACCGCCGGCGCGAAGCGCCCCGGCGCCGTCCAGCCCACGCGATAACCCGGGGACAGGTCCTTGGAGAACGAGGAACAAAGCAGGACCAACCCCTTGCGGTCGTAGGCCTTGGCAACCGTCGGGCGCTTCCCCGAGAAATAGATTTCCCCAAAGATGTTGTTCTCGATGAGCGGGATATCGTGTTTGGCGAGCAGGGCCACCAGCTCGCGCTTCTTGGCGTCCGGCATACAGCTCCCCAGGGGATTGTTGAAATTGGAGATGACCAGGCAGGCGCGCACGGGCGTGTTTTCGACAGCGAAGCGCAGGGCATCCAGGCTGATGCCCTCGCGGGGGTGCGTGGGTATCTCCAATGCCTGCAGGCCGAGCACTTCCAGTGTCTGCAGAGCGTCAAAGCAGATGGGGGATTCGATCGCCACGATATCCCCCGGCCGGCAGATCGCCCGCAGGCAGAGCGTGATCGCCTCCGCACAGCCGGAGGTGATGATGATGTCCGAGGGCGTCAGGTTACAGCCGGCGGCCACCATGCGCTGGGCGATCTGGAGGCGCAGGGCATCACAGCCGGCCGGCATGGCATATACCCCGCTCTGTTCCCCCATCTGGCGCGCGATGGCGCTCATGATACGGTTCAGCTTGCGCGTGGCAGTGAGCGAGGGGTTCGGGTGCGCCACGCCGAGCTGTACCAGCTTGGGGTTGAGGGCATCTCGCAGGACCATGGTCACCAGGTCGCGCACGCTCACCTGGGTCGGATCCAGGCTGGGTGCCGATATCTCCGGCTCCGGCAGAGCCGCCGGCAGTGCGGTGCGCACATAAAAGCCGGAGCGGGGGCGCGCCTCAATGACCCCACGCGCCTCCAGCAGATAATAGGCGGTCAGCACCGTGGTGATGCTGACCCGCTTCTGCTGGCTCATCTGCCGCACAGAGGGCAGACGGTCGCCGGGGCGGAAGATACCGCTCTCGATCCAGCGGGTGATCTCGCCGGCGATTTGCTCATACTCGAAAGACTGCTGTGGCTCTCCCATACCCCCATTATAGCACAGATGAAAGCCGATCGAAAGATACAGAACCTCCTCGAATCGACCAGTACAGTTGCCAAAAGATTTAATCTGTTAGGTAACAGATTGGATTCTCTGTATCTGTACACCTCCGGTCTTTTCAAGTACACTTATTATAGAGCTGTCACGGTTTCGTAGAGATGGATACGCCGGCAGTGCGGCCGGCAGGAGGTGAATATGACCACGTTCAAACCGAGAACCAGTCTGGTGCTGACGGTGGCAAAGAAGCCGCGTGCCGAGGGGGTGCGGAGCGAAGGGTTGGCGGTACCGGTCGTCAATCTGCGGCCGGGATTGATGGAGCGGATGGAGCTGTCCGCCGGCGAGCTACTGCGCCTTTCGGGTGCCAATCGCTGGCGCATCATCGTCTGCCGGCGGGGCCGCGTCTGGGTGACCCAGGAAGCCGATGTCCGGGACTACGTGCTGGAACCGGGCCAGATGTTCGTCATCGCCCAGCCGGGCACCGTCGTCCTGCAGGCGTTGAGCGATGCGGAGCTGTTGCTGACGCCGGCTTTGCAGACCATCCCCTATCGCGGCCGCTATGAGGATGCCATCTTCACATGAGGGGATCGGTGCGCCGGCCGGTCACTGCGCCGGCGCACCGATGAACTCCTCATACAGGTCGGCGAAAACCGCCGGCGCCACCGCATATATCTGGCGCAACATCTCCTTGGCCAGCTCGCGAATCTCCCACTGCGCGTCCTGCCGACAGCGCACCCGGAAGAAGTGCCGCAGTTCGCGGAAGTTCATCGTCACCACGATACGTGTGGCCGTGGCATTGGGCAGGAGGAAGCGGCTGTCCTCTTTGCGCACGCCCCGTTCTCTCAGCTTGCGGTAGGCTTCCCTGGCCTGCTCCATAAACTCGTTCCAGATTTCCATGGCGGCCGGGTCGCCGGCGACCGCCGGCGGCACCACGAACTCGGCGTCCGACATATCCACGTAGCGCTGGGATTCCTGGGAGTAGCTGGCCAGGCGGTGGCGCACCAATTGATGGGAGCAGGCGCGCGAGATGCCCGTGATATAGAAGGTCGCCGAGGCATGTTCGATGATGGATTCATGTCCCTCGCGCACCCGCTTCATGACGAAGTCGCCGGCGTCGCCGCGCGGCGCACTGCGGTAGCAGACGCGGCCGGCGAACTCCAGCAGTTCCACCGGCGTGCCCCCGCCCTTCAGGTAACGCGTGATCGCGATCAGCTCAACCTGCATAATGTTCCTCCAGCTAGAGAGCGTCCTTAACGGATCTTGCGCGTGTAGTCGGGCAGGACCTGGGGCGAGGGCTTGGCGGTTTCCAGCAGGCCGGCCTGCGCCAACTGCTGGTTCCAGGCGCGCACATGTTCCAAAGTCAGCCGGCCGAGTCGCGCTTCCTTGGCCCACTGGCCGGCGGCGCGCCCGGCGCGCCGGCCGAAGACTACCACATCCAACAGGGAATTGCCCATCAGGCGGTTGCGCCCATGCACGCCGCCGGAGGCCTCGCCGGCGACGAAAAGGCCTGGGATGCCGGTACTGCCGTCCGGCTTGATCGCCACCCCGCCGTTCTGGTAGTGCAGGGTCGGATAGACCAGCATAGGCTCCTTTGTGATGTCAATGCCGAAGCGGCCGAACTGGCGCACCATGGCCGGCAGTGCCCGGGCGATGGTGCCCGGCCCGTGAATCATGTCAATCATGGGGGAGTCCAGCCACACGCCCACCATGCCCGTGGGGGTGCGCACGCCCTTGCCGCGCTCCACGCACTCCCGGATGATGGCGGAAGCCTCCACATCGCGCGTTTCGCGCGGGAAGACGAACTGTTCGCCATCCGCGTTGACCACCTGGGCACCCAGGCCGCGCACCTTCTCGGTCACCAGCAGGCCCAGGATTTGTTCGGGGAAGGCGGCGCCGGTGGGGTGATACTGCATCGTGTCGATGAAGGCCAGCCGCGCTCCCACGCGATAGGCCAGCACCAACCCGTCGCCGGTAGCCCCGTAGTGGTTGGTGGTGGGATAGCCCTGATAATGCAGCCGGCCGCTCCCTCCCGTGGCAATAATGGTCGCTTTGGCGCGCACCACCAGATGCTCCCCGGTCTCCAGGTTCTGGAGCACCGCGCCGGCGACCTGTCCTTTCTCGTCCATCAACAGCTCGATGGCCGGCGAGAACTCCAGCACGGTGATGTCCTCCGGGTGACTGCGCACCTCATCCCGCAGGGTGCGCATGATCTCCGCACCCGAATAGTCGCGCGCCGAGTGCATGCGCTTGCGCGAGGTGCCGCCGCCGTGGATGGTGATCATCGTCCCATCCGGCTCCTTATCAAACATGCATCCCAGGCTCTCCAGCCACTGGATCGCCATGGGGGCGTCGCGCACCAGCGCTTCCACCAGGTCGGGGTCGTTGACAAAATGACCGCCCCCCATGACATCCAGGTAATGGATGGCCGGCGAGTCGTTCTCCTTGTCCGCCGCCTGGATGCCCCCTTGGGCCATCATGGTGTTGGCGTCGCCGTGACGGAGTTTCGTGGCGATGATCACCTTGGCGCCCTGCTCGCGAGCCAGCAGTGCCGCCGCGGAGCCGGCGCCTCCCCCACCGATGATGAGCACATCGGTGTCATAGTCAACCTGCTCCAGGTCTAACGCGTCCGGGTCAATCAGCGGCCGGCCTTCCAGCAGATCGGCCAGCTCGTGCGGCGTGCGGTCCCCCTTATTAGGCCCGATGCGGATCTCCCGGAACGCCGAGGCGATATAATCGGGGTGGAAGCGGCGCAGGATGTCCTCTTTCTCCTGGGGGGACATCATGGGGAAGGTCTCATGCAGGCGCGCCGGCCGGGTTGCTTCCACCTTCTTGATGGATTCTCGCATTTCGGGCGGATAGCCCATCTTTCCATCCCATTCCATGGTGTGAGCTCCTCTCTGGACGCCGGTTTATTCCGGTTCGATGTCTCGGCTGTTGTAGAGCTGGCGCAGTTCGGCGTTGGACAGCGACTTCAGGCGCTGGATGTCCTGGTCATACAGGCCGGCCTCGATCTCCTGCACCCGCTTGGCCAGGTGCTGCGCGCGAGGCGCGATGTAGCGCCCATAGAGCCGGCGGGCCAGGATGAAGATGTTGTACTGCGCCTCCTCTGCCGGACAGCGCGAGACGCACATGCCGCACATGATGCAGTCGAAGGATTTGTCGGCGACGCCGGCGATATCGCCGCGCATGGCGCGCGCCATAATGTCCTTGACATCCAGCTCCTGCGGGCAGACCTTGGTGCAGGTGCCACAGCCCAGACAGCGCAGTAGTTCCGGGTAGAGGGACACCAGCGTCGCAAAGGTCGGCTGGAGTTTGGTGATATCATATTGGGCGCGCGGCGCGGGGTAGAAGGGGATCTGCGCCAGGTACATGCCGGGTTCCACCACTGTCTGGCAGGCCAGCCCGACGCGCAGACGGTAGTCGCCGGCCAGGCGGTAGACCGTGGCGCAGGCGCCGCAGAAGCCGGCGCGACAGCCGACGCCCCGCACCAGCCGATAGCCGGCGTACTCCATGGCCTTCATAATGGTCAGCCCGGGCGGGACATCGTACCGCTTGCCCATGATATAGACAGGAACCAGCTCCTCAGCCATCCCTGCTCTCCTCCTAATCTATTGCGCTCTTATTTCCCCAAATCGGTCAGCTCATCCTCGCGGAAGGTGGCCAGCGGCAGTTCATCCTCCAGACTGCGGCCGGCCTCATAATTGAACAAGGCCTGCACCGACTGCGCGACCGAGCGGAACAACGTCGCCACCGGCAGGTGGCTCGGGCAGGCGCTCTCGCACAGCCCGCATCCCACACAGGATGTGGCCATGTGATTCAGCCGGGTGATGTGAAACAGCAGGGTGTCGGTAGGCATGCGGAGGACGCCGCGGCGCTCCGCCCAGCGGAAGTACTGTTCCGGTTCATGGTCGAAGGTGGGAGTGCGGAAAATGCACTCCTTGCAGTAGCAGATGGGGCAGGCCACCATGCAGTTGTGACAGCGGATGCAGGTGGCGAAGCGTTCGGCCAGCCGGCGCAGATCCGGCACCTCCGCCCGCCAGGCGGCGAATACCGCATCGCGTTCCGCTGTGCGCCGCTCCCGCACCCGTTCCAGCACCTCCTGCCGGCGCGCCGGCATCTCTGCCGGCGGCAGTTCCACCGGCAAAGGCTCCTCGCTCTCCACCAGCACCTGCCGCGGGAAATCCAGGCCCAACAGGCCGATGCGGATGTCGGCGCCGGCGGCCGTCGGGTATTCGCACATGCGGCAGGCACTGCGCAGGACATAGCCGTCCGCCGGCACGGCTTCTCCATCGGCGGCGCCCCGCCACAGCTCCGCCGGCTGTTTGCCGGCGCGCACCATGGCGGCGTAGTCGGCCAGCTCGTAGGTGCCCAAACAGTCCACCCCAATGGTGAGGATATGGTCCAGCGTGGCCTGGTGCAGTTTGGTCAGCTCGATGAGGGCGCGCAGTTCGCAGGGGCGGAGCCAGACGCCCACACGCCGGCCGGTGTCCATCACCGTCAGCCGGCCGGCCATGACCGCCATATTGTGGGACATCACCGGCGCCAGCGGCTCACAGACCTCCAGGGCCTCGGGTGACTCCACCAGCGCCGGCGTGACCGCTTCCTCGCCGACCAGCCGGCACGGCACCAGCAGGGCATCCACATACCCCGCGGTCAGCAGTCCGGCCAGGAATTTCCGCAGGGCGCCGGCGACATCTTCCCCTTCTATAGGTAACCAGGTTTGGATCGCCATCGTATCTCGTGACCTCGATGTCCGGTGTTTCAGCTCATGGGAAGCTCGCGCATGGGATTGGGGCCCAGCCGGCGGAGATGCTCCACCATCTCGGTGACCGTGTCGGCAAAGCGCTGGCCCTCGCTGGCGCTGATCCATCTCAGCCAGACCCGCTGGGGGTCGAAGCCGAGCTGAGCCAGGATGGTGTGCAGGATGGCGATGCGCCGGCGGGCCTTGTAGTTGCCGCTCTGATAATGGCAGTCGCCAGGATGGCACCCGCCGATGAGCACCCCATCCGCCCCCTCCAGCAGGGCTTTGGAGACGTAGACCGGGTCCAGGGCGCCGGTGCACATCAGCCGGATGACGCGCACATTGGGCGGGTACTGCAGGCGCGAGGTGCCGGCCAGGTCTGCCGCCGTGTAGGTGCACCAGTTGCACAGGAAGGCCACGATGCGCGGCTCGAAATCAGCCATATTTCCTCCCAGGATCAGGTCTCGCGGATGTCCAGGACTTTCAGCACCGCCGGCTGTAATGCCTGGGTCAGCTCCTCGATGCCGACATCCGCGATCTTCAAGAGTATCTGACGGGTGGCCGGGTCCTCGCCCATAAACGTGCCCAGGCTGACGATGTTGCCGCCTATGCCGGCGATGACTTCGGCCAGCCGGCACAGCTCGCCCTTCTGGTCCAGAATGAGCACGGTGGCGCGCACCCCGTGCTCCCAACCGCCCAGCAGTTCCAGGAAGGTCTTGAACAGATCGGTCTCGGTGATGATGCCGATGAGCTTGCCGGCGTCGTCCACCACCGGCAGACCGCCGATCTTGTGCTGTACCATCAGGCGGGCCGCTTCTTCAATGGTATTGGATTCGCGCACTGTGAAGACCTCGCTGGTCATCACATCCTTCACAGTGATGCGCGTCAGGAGGTACTGCATTTCGTAAATGCTGAGGGTGGTCGCCGGCGAGGGCGCGGCGTACAGCAGGTCCTTTTCCGAGACAATGCCGATGAGTCGGCCGCTTTCGTCCACGACCGGCAGGCGGCGCACCCGTTTTTCGCGCATCAGGCGCAGTGCCTCCGGCAGGGGCAGGTCGGGAGAGACCGCCACAGGCTGGCGTGACATGCGTTCCGCAACTAACATCTGCTCTTACTCCTTTCCAGCCGGCCCGGCCTCGGCAGGGCCGGCCTTCTCCGCCGGCGCGCATTCCCGGATATCCAGCAGGACAAATCCACGCTCCTGCACAGCCCGTTCCGCGATGGCGCGCACCTGTTCCAGCGGCACTTCGGCGATGCGTAGGGTGAGCTGACGTGTGCCGGGCTTGGGGCCGTGAAACTCGCCGGCGCTGAGGATGTTCCCACCGGCGGCCGCAATATGCCGGCAGAGATAGGCGATGACTCCCTTTTCATCGGGGATAAGCATGGAAAGCCGCACCGCCGGCACCGGGGTATCCAGCACCTCCAGGAACACCTGGAAAATATCGGTCTCGGTGATAATGCCCACCAGTTCCCCCTGGCTGAGCACCGGCAGGGCATCCAGCTTATGCTCTACCATCAGCCGTGCGGCCTCTTCCAGCGGGGCGTCGGCATCCACGGTGACGGGATGCTCGCTCATAATGCTGGAAATCTTCACCTGGGCCAGTTGATACAGCATCTCGTGCAGGGTGATAGCCGCGGTTGGGGAGGGGGAGACCAATAGGAGATCGTGTTCGGCCACGAAGCCCACCAGCCTGCCGGCGTAATCCTGCACCGGCAGGTGGTGCACCCCCTTCTCGTGCATGATGTAGAAGGCATCCTCCACCGAGGCGGTGGGCAGGATGGTCACCGGGTTGGGTGTCATATAGTGACGGACTAGCATGGTTTCTCCTCCGGGAGCGGCGCCTCCCACAGGCTGTCGAGAGCGGCGTCAATGACCTGGAGCACAGCCGGCGTCTCGAACAGCCGCTGTTGCGAGGCGCCGTTGGGACATACCATGGCGCAGGTGCCACAGCCGGCACAAAAGGCCGCCCGCACCTCCGCTACATGCCGTTCGACGTTCATCACCCTGGCCTCGAAGGGGCAGGCACGCACGCACAGCTCACAGCCGGAGCACAGCCGCTCGTTGACGAAGGCAACGCTTTCCACTGCCGCGCGCCGGCGGGTCCGCTCCGCGAGATAGGCCGCCGCGTGGGCGGCAGCCGCCTGTCCCTGCAGGACAGCCTCCTCCGCAAAACAGGGGCCCAGCACTGCGCCGCAGGCAAATATGCCGGGCTTGCCCAGGCTCAGCGGACGCATCTTCAGGTGCTCAGGGATCAGGAAGCCATCGGCATGCACCGGCACGCCCAGCTCCTGTAACCAGTGGGGCAGTGCCGCCGGCGTCACCCCGACGCTCAACACCAGGGAATCGGCCGGCAGGCGTATGGGCTGGCCCAGCAGGGCATCCATCACCTCGACCTCCAGGCGGCCGGCGGTATGGGCACGCACCTGCGGCGGCCGATGCGGCTCGTAGCGGACGAAGCGCACGCCGGCGCGGCGCGCCGCCAGATAATCCAGCTCATAGTGCCCAAAGGCGCGCAGATCGCGGTACAGGATGACCACCTGCCGCGCCGGCCAGGCCTCTTTAATCCGCAGGGCATGTCGCAGTGCCTGCGCACAGCAGGTGCGACTGCAGTAAGGGCGTTCGGCGGTGCGCGACTCGACGCACTGGATCATGATCACATCGCCGGGGTCCTCGCCGGCCTCCAGCCGGCGCGCCAGCTCATCCTGCGTCATCACGCGCTGGTCCTGTCCATAGCTGAAGCTGGAGGGTTGCGCCGGCAGGCTTCCCGCGGCAATGACCAGCGCGCTGGCCTGCACCTGTCCCTGCCCCTCCGGCGACGCCAGCTCCAGCAAATAGCTGTCATCCGGTTGGCGAGAAGCGCGGATAACGGTGGTATGGGTGCGCACGCGGACGCCGGCCTGTTCCATCCGCTGGATGCGCTCCGCAAGCCACTCCGCCGGCTCTTCTCCGTCGAGGGCGCCGGCAAGCTCCCGCAGATGCCCGCCCAGGTGCGGTGACTGCTCGACCAGCAGGACGCGCAGTCCCAGCTCCGCCATGGTCAGCGCCGCCGAGATGCCGGCCGCCCCTCCCCCTATCACCACGGCATCCAGGGATTCGGCGGCCGGTGGTGTCGGGGAAACTGCGACCGCCGGGCGCGGCGTGAGAGGCCGGCGCAGGAGGCCGGCCGCCGCCATGCGCACGCTGTCCCAAAGCCCATTGACGGAGCGGGCCGGCATGTCACAACCGGCCGGCGGCCATGGGTCCATATCCACCGGCTCGACGGCCGAGTCGGGCAGGCCCAGGCCGCGCAGGACCTGTCCCAGGTTCGCCTCCGCGGCCGGCGCGAAGCGTGGAGACGCGTCCACGATGACCAGCCGGTTCAGGCCGGCCTCGCTGGCGCGCTGGAGCAGGGCGTCCCGGCCGGCCGGCGAGGCCAGCGAGGGGATGCGCTCCACCCGCGCCACACTTCTCAGCCGGCGCAGGTGGCGCTCCAGGTTTTCCAGCAGTGCGGCGTACTGCCGGCCGGCCTCCCCCAGGAAAATGCCCAATCGCGGCGGTTCATCTTCCAGCCCCGGCCGTAGCGGCGGGGCTTCTTCCGCGGCGAGAGGAGCGGCCGGCGTCAATGTTGCGGCCAGGGCCGCCGCGGCGCCGGCCTCCACCACGCTGTGGACGATATCCTTCGGCTCGCGGAACGCGCCGGCGGCGAACACGCCCGGCCGCGAGCTTTCGGCCGGCCGGAGGGTGGCGGTGCGCGCGAAGCCCAGCTCATTCAGCTCGATCCCCAATGCCCGCGCCAGCGCGGCGGCTTCCGCCGGCGGCCCGAATCCCACCGCCAGCACCGCCAGGTCGAAGGATTCCTCCCGACGCTGGCCGGCCTCGTCCCAGTATTCGATGATGACGTCGCGGGTGCGCTGGGACTGCTTGATGGTGGAGACCTGACATCGCACGTAGCGGATGCCGGGAGCGTTCAGCCGGCGGGCCATATAATACTCATCGTCCCGGCCCTGCGCGCGCAGGTCAATGTAGAACACGGTGCAGGAGGCCTGCGCATCCAGCTCCCGGGAGATGGCGGCCTGCTTGGCGGTGATCATACAGCAGATGGAGGAGCAGTACGGGCGGCCAACGCTCACGTCGCGCGAGCCGACACAGCTAATGAACGCCAGCCGGCGCGCCGGCCGGCCATCCGATGGACGCACCAGCCGGCCCCGCGTACTGCCTGAGAAGCTGATCATACGCTCGAACTGGAGGCTGGTCACCACATTGTCCAGCACACCGAATCCGTATTCCCCCTTGCGCTCCGCTGGAAAAGGCTCGAAGCCCGGCGCGGTGATCACGGCGCCGGCGTGCAGGGTCAGGGTCTGTGCCGGCATATCCAGGTCCACGGCGCCCTCGGGGCAGGCCTCCACACAAGCGCCGCAGTGGGTGCAGAGCAGTGGGTCAATGACAAAGGCGCGCGGCACCGCCCGCCAGGGTGGCCGATAGATGGCCTGTCGGGGGGCGAGGGCGCCTTCATCGAAAGATGGCCTCGACACGGGGCAAACGGCCAGGCACTCCCCGCAGGCGGTACAGCGGGCCGGGTCCACATAGCGGGGGAGCTGGCGGAGCGTCAGGCGGAAATCGCCGGCCCGGCCCTCCACTGCGGCGACCTGGGTCAGTGGATGAATGGACAGCAGGGGATTGCGGGCGCTCTCCAGGGTGGGGCAGAAGGTTGGCGAGAGGCCTGCCTCCATGAAGCACAACCCGCACGAATCGGTGGGGAAGGTGCGGTCCAGCAGATGGAAGGAACCGCCGATCCAGGGGGCGGTGTCGAGCAGGGCGACCCGCCGGCCCAGGCTGGTCAGCAGGAAGGCGGCCTGCAGGCCGACGATGCCGGCGCCGATGACAGCGACATCCACGCGTTCCAGGTGCTCGTCCCGAGCAGACAGCGGCATCTCTATGCGTTCCCCATTCGCCGGCTCAGAACTCGCCGCGGTGGTCGGCGAGGTACATCACCAGCACCGCCATATCATACGTCTCCCCATCATGGGTGATGAAATAGTCGCGATGCTGGTACTCCAGCTTGAAGCCCAACTCCTCGAAGGCGCGGATCACTTTGGGCTGGGTGACAGCGACCTCGGCGATGACCTGCTGGAGCCCCATCATACGGGCGATGTCGACTTGGGAGCGGATCATGGCGGTGCCGATGCCGCGCCGGCGGAATTCCTTGTCGAGATAAATATGGATCCAGGCAATATGCCGGGTATAATTCTCCCCCACGAACAGCGTGGACAGCCCCACAATGCGCTCATTGACCAGCGCGATGAGGGGGAAAATGCGGGAATAATCGATGTTTTTGCACCACTGCATGATGGATTCGGGGGTGGAAATATCAAAGCGAAAATATTCCTTGTCCTCCGGGCTGACGCGCGACAGCAGATCGATCAGCTTCTCTGCATCGTCGGCCAGCAGTGGGCGGAAGAGCACGCGTGGTCCTTCCTTCAGGATTTCGATGTGGCGGTAATTTAACAATCGGTCTAACATGTTTGCCTCCCCTGGCCTCTTCATGCTCTGCCGTTGTGTGGACGTCTTCGCCGCGTTGCGCTAATTATAATGCGAGACAGGCAGGGCGCAACTCCCCTTTTACGGTAACAACCCCAGCCGGCGCAAAAGGGGGCGCGGGTCCACCATATGCCGGCCGAACAGGCCGACCACCTCGTCCAGCCCCATCGCCAGCCCCAGCAGTTCGGTGACGTAAAAGACCGGCATCGGCTGAGGGCGCCGGCCCTGCCGGCCGTCCAGGTTCGCTTGACAGAGCGGGCAGGCGGTGACGATGCAGTTGGCGCCGGCGTCCTCCGCCGCGTCCACCAGCCGGCCCACCAGCCGGGCCACGATGTCCCCGCGGTTCAGGGTCATGCTGGCGCCGCAACAGTCCGTGGCATAGGTCCAGGGGCGCGGCTCTGCCCCCAGCAGTCCCAGCAGGCGGTCCAGCTTGACCGGGTGCTCGGTGTCGTCCCAGCCGCCGGCGATCTGCGGCGGGCGGAGCAGGAGACAGCCGTAATAGCTCACCGGCTGGAGGCCGACCAGCGGCCGGCGCAGGTGTGCCCGCAGTTCCTCCGGGGGGAAATCGGAGGTCAGGATATCGAGGAGCGCGCGCGGCCGCGCCGCGCCGGCATATTCCCTGCCAGTGATCTCCTCCATCTGCCGGCGGAAGGCCTCATCCTCCCGCAGGCGGCGGTCGGCGCTGGAAAGCCGGCCGTAGCAGGCGGCGCAGGGGATGGCGATATCGCGTGCCTGCGGCTGTGCCAGCAGGATGTTGCGCGCCGGCAGGGCATCCGCCAGCTCGCCGCCCAGGCTGTGCGCGGAGGAAGCCCCACAGCAGTTCCAATCCTCGATCTCGACCAGCTCCACCCCCAAGGCCCGGCACACCGCCCGGGCCGACACCCCGTATTCCACGCCCGTGGAATGCAGGGTACAGCCGGGGTAGAAGGCGTAGGCGCGGCTCATGGTTGTTCCTCCGGGGATTCCGCCGGCCCATGCGCGCCGGCCGTCTCGAAGATGCGCGCTACCTCCTGCCGGCCGCGGATGCGCTGAGGGAGCGGCGGCAGTTTGCGGGCCAGGAGCAACTTCGCCCCTAGGTCCAGGTTGGAG
>JACIWP010000031.1 GCA_014360855.1 Anaerolineae bacterium | reverse complement strand
GAATATTCCTCCGGGGCCTCGGGGTTCACTGCACCCAGCCGGCGAATCTGCCCCCGCAGTTGCCGGATCTCCTCCTCTAACCCCTCGGGCAGTTCCGGCACCGCCGGCAGGGCAGAAACCAATGCGCCCAATGGCAGTGGGGCCTGCTCCGCAAGCCCCTCGACCGGCTCCAGCTCCACCAGACCCAGCTCTTCCTCTATTTGCCGGTGCAGGGCGCGGACATGCTCTTCCTTGCGCTGATAGTCCAGGCTGGCCTGGGCGTAGAGGCTCTCCGCATCATGGAGCTGGCGGCGCCGGCGCTCTTCCTCGGCCACCAGGGCCTGCAGGGCACGCTCCAGCTCCATCAGGCGCCGTTCCATGGGCTGGACCTGGGCATCAATATCCGCCAGGTTCGCCTGCAGTTCCTGCCGGCGCGCATCCGCAGTCCGCCGGCGCTCCTCCAGCTCCTGCATCTGCCCCTCCAGCTCATGCAGGCGGCGCTCCTTGCCCTCGATCTGCTGATGCGCCTGGGACAGCATGGACTGGAAGTTCCGCAGAAGCTGAAGCTGGCTGTCCCGCCGGGAGGCCGCGGAGGCCAGCGCGGCGCGCAGGGTGTTGAGCTGATTGACCAGCTCGTCATCTATAATGCCGGCGCGCGCCTCATCCAACTGCCGGAGCTGTTCCTCCAGGGCACGCTGACGCTCCTCGAGCTGGCCGGCCTCCTGCGCAAGCTGGGCACGCCGCTCCGTCGTGGCTTCCACCTCTTTGCGCGATTGCGCGATCAAACGTCCATGCCATTCGATCTCCTGAGAAAGCCTGTCCTGCTGGCGGAGGAGCTCCGCGATGCGTGCCTCCAGGTCCACCTGCTGGCGCTGGCGTGCGGCCAGCTCGCGCTCCAAGTCCTGGGCGGTCTGGCGGTGGCGCGCTTCGGCGCGCTGGCTTTCTTCCAATTCGCGGGTCAGGGAGGCCACCTGCTCTTCGAGGGCGGCGATTTGGCCGGGCAGTTCCCGCCACTCGCGCTCGCGGGCCAGCATGCCGGCCTGGCGCTCGCCGGCGCCCGCCCCCCCGGTGACGCTCCCGCTGGAGCGGACGATCTCGCCGGCGCGCGTGACAATGGTGAAACTGCCGCGCAGGCGCTCCATCACCCGGCGGGCAGTTTGCAGGTCCTCCACCACCAGGATGCGGTTCAGGAGCAGGTCCACCGCCGGCCGCAAGCGGGCATCGTACTGCACCAGCTCAGAGGCCAGGCCAATCACGCCCGGGGCGGCCGGCACCTCCAGGGCGGCCGGCGGCCGCAGGGTATCCAGGGGCAGAAAGGTCGCCCGGCCCCCCTGCACGCGCTTCAAGTGCTCGATGGCCTTCTCGGCCACCTCCCAGCGCTCGACGATGATGTCCTGCAGATGACTGCCGAGGGCGGTCTCCAGCGCTCGCTCCAGCTCCGCCGGCACAGTAATATGGGAGGCAACCGGGCCCAACACGCCGGCGATGCGCGCCTGCATGACCGAGCGCACGCCGGCGTAGAACCCTTCCATCTCCTCGCGGGTGCGCGCGAGGATATCCCGGCGGGCCTGCAGATGGGTCAACCGCCTGCGGGCCTCATCCAGGCGCTTCTCGATCGTCGGGCGCTCTCGCCGGACCTCCTCCGCTTTTTCCAGGGCAGATTGGCGTTGAGCCTGCAGGACTGCGGTGGCTTCCTGCCAGGTCTCCAGCTCCTGGCGCAGGGCGCGCAGTTCCCTCTCCCGCTGGCCGATTTCCTCCTGGCAGGCGGCAATATGCTCCTGATGCCGGCGCTGTTCCGCCTGCAGTTCCTGCCGGCGCTCATCCAGTTGGGTCATGCGGTTGCGGCAGTCCGCCAGCCGTGTGGCGACCTGGAAGGCCTCATCGCGCGCCGCCGCAATGGCGGCGTTGAGACGCTGTCGCTCTTGCTGGAGGGCTTGCACCTGCTGTTCGACCTCGGCGGCCGCCGCAAGCTGAGATTGATATTCCTGTTCGAGCGCCTCCAGCTCCTCCTGGGCGCCGGCGATGCGCTCCTCATGCTCCGCCGCGCTGGCCCGCAGGGCGATGATGTCCTGCAGAAGGGCCTCGCGCTGGACCTCCATCTGCCGCCGGCGTTCCTCCCAAACGGCCAGCTCCCGCTCCAGGGCTTCCAGCTCCGCGTGCAGGCGGGTGCTGTCCCCATGCCGCTGGCTCAACTGCTCTCGCAGGGCTGTCTGCTCCTGGCGCAAGGCGTCCATCTGTTCTTCGATTTCCTGGAGCGCCTGCTGTCGGGCATCCCGTAGTTCCGTCTGCCGGCGGAGCGCTTCCTGCGCCTGCTGTAATGCCTGCTCTGCCAGGAACCACTGATGACCGTACCAAACGCGCAGTAACTGGCGCAGTCGGTCCTGCAGTGAGGCGTACTGCTCCGCCCGCTCCGCCTGCTTCTGCAGGACCTGCAGGCGTGGGGTAATTTCGGAGAGGATATCTTTGACCCGCAGAAGGTTTTCCTGCGTGGCTTCGAGCTTGCTGAGCGCTTCGGCGCGCTTCATCTGGTGGATGGTGATGCCGGCGGCCTCCTCAAACAGGATGCGCCGCTCCTCCGGACGCAGGGCCAGCGCGGCATCGATCAGGCCCTGACCTATCACTGTGTAGGAACGCCGCGCCAGGCCGCTCCGTCCCAATAATTCCATGACATCGCGCAGGCGCACACGGTTGCCGTTGATGAGATACTCGTTTTCCCCTGACCGGTATGCCCGCCGGGTGATGCTGACCTCGCTGTATTCCAGGGGGAGCCAGCCGCTGGAATTGTCCAGCGTCATCGTGACCTGGGCCATGCCGGCGCGCGGCCGCTGGGCACTGCCGGAGAAGATCATGTCCTCCGTGCGCTTGCCGCGCAGGAGGCGGTAGCTCTGCTCACCCAACACCCAGCGCACCGCGTCGGCGATGTTCGACTTGCCGCTTCCGTTCGGGCCGACAATGGCGGTAATACCGTCAAAGAACAGGAACTCGGTTTTGGCGGCGAAGGATTTATAGCCCTGCAGTTCCAGCCTTTTCAGGCGCATGGGCGCCTCCGGCGGGCGGAATAGGTCTCCGGGGTACATATTAGCGCGGGCCGGCAACAGCCGGCGGAGGCATGTAACCAGTGCATCTTACCCCTCCTTCCCGGACACTGCGTCCCAGGGCGGAAGAGGGGTCAGGTCCTCCAGACGGTGCACGTCCTGGAGATGCTCGAGCGCCTGGGCGGCGGCCTGCTTGGCGGCGGCCTGTTTGCTGTGACCCTGCCCGCGGCCGGCGCAGATCGACCCGACATATGCCTCTACCACGAACTGCTTGGCATGGTCCGGGCCGAACTCGGCAATGGTCTTATAGCGCGGGGTAATCTGAAAGCGCGCCTGGGTCAGCTCCTGAAGCTGACTGCGCACATCCTTGCTCAGCGCGCGGGTGAGCAACTGCTGGGCAGCCTGCTGGATCAGCGGGGTGAGGAACCGCGCGGTGGCCTCATACCCCTGGTCCAGGTACAGGGCACCGATGAACGCCTCGAAGGCGTTGCAGAGGGTGGCCGGCCGCGATCTCCCACCGCTCTCCTCCTCCCCCTTCCCCAGCAAAAGATACTCGTCCAGGTGAATCGCCTGGGCAAAGGACGCCAGCGTCTCGCGCCGCACGATGGCCGCGCGCAGATTGGTTAACTCCCCCTCGCGAAACTCCGGGAAGCGGTGATAGAGGTATTCGGCGGTGATGAGGCTGATGACCGCATCCCCGAGGAACTCCAGCCGTTCGTTATCCTCTGCGGAGAATTCCGGATGTTCGTTCAGGTATGAGCTGTGGGTCAGGGCACGCTGTAAGAGCGTGTAGTCTTGAAACGTGATGCCGGCAATGGTGCGCGGCGGTCGTTGCGATGCCATGCACTTTCCCTCTTGGGCCTGCAAACTTGCACCGCATTATATCACAGACCGGCATACGGCTCAAAATCCCCGCCCTATCTCAGGTGACAGCCATCTGCCCCATTTCACCGCCGCTCCCAGGTGCTGGGATCCAGGAGGGTCTCGTCGGAGACCGTGACACCGCGGATGGCGGCTTTCAGCTCGGGCGAGAGCGGGCCGCGGCCGGCATACTCCACCGCCCGCTGTAAGTTGCGAAGCTTGCCCGTCCCCACCAGCGCCGTGCTGATGCAGGGGTTGTCCAGGACATAGCGGAAGGCCGCTTCCGGGAGGGATTCGCATTCTGCCTGCACGATGGCCTCCAGCCGGCGCGCCGCCTCCCGCAGTTCTGCCAGACCATCCGGCAGAGCCGCATAGCGCGGCGTGAGCACCCCTTTCAGCAGTACGGAGCGCACCATGACGCCGACCCCCTTCTCATACGCCAGGGGCAGTACTTCCGCCTCCAGCCGGCGGTCCAGCATGTTGTACGCCACCTGGATCACGTCGTAATGGCCGTCCAGCACGGCGGTCATCGGCGCTTCCACGCCGTACACCGTGACGCCCAAGAAACGCGCTTTGCCGGCGCGCTGGGCTTCTTCCAGCTCCCGCAGGACCTCGCCGCGCTCGAGGACCTCCTTCGTGGCGCTGTGAATCTGGAGGATGTCAATTACATCCGTCTGCAGGGCGCGCAGGCTGGTCTCGATGGATTCGCGGATGGCGCGGCGCTGTTCCGCCGTGGAGAGACCGCGGTCGGCGTAATGGTACACCTTGGTGGCCAGGATATACTTATGGCGCCGGCCCTTCAGCGCCCGCCCGATGATCTCCTCGCTCTCTCCATACGCCCGCGCTGTGTCAATCAAATTGATGCCCATATCCAGCGCGGCGTGCAGGAGCGCATGGGCCTCTTCCTCGGAAGGGCGCTCCAGCCCGCCGGCCGTCGGGATGCCATAGGGCATGCCGATCTCCACCGCGCCCAGAGAAATCTCGGACACCCGCAGGCCGGTGCTCCCCAGGAGGCGATAGTTCATGTTGCCCCTCCTACCTGGCAACCGCCACATCCCAGAAGCCGGCGGCCACCAACTCCGCCCGCAGGCGCTCTTCCTGCTCCGGGCTGATGGGCGGCAGGGGCGGCCGGCCGGCGCCGCAGTCAAACCCGATCAGCTTCATTGCCGCCTTAAAGGCGGACATGCCGCCGCCGACCTGGAAGTACACGGTGATCAGGCGGTTGGCGCGCGCCTGCAGTTCCATCGCGCGGCGGACATCGCCGGCGTGGAAGGCGTTGTAGGCATCCACAAAGAGCCGCGGCACCAGGTTGTAGAAGGTGCCGATGGCGCCGTCGGCGCCCATGGCTTGCGCGGCGATCATCATCTCGTCGGGACCCGAAACGACGTTCAGCCGCCGGCCGGGTATCTCCATCTGGATGATCTGCTGCATCTCGAAGAAGTTGTACGAGGTGAACTTCATGCCGGCCAGGGTGGGAATGGCCAGGCACAGCTCCCGGAAAAGCGCCGGCGAGACGTTCACACCGGTGGCGCCGGGGATGTTATAGACATACAGCGGCAGGTCACAGGCCGCGGCGATGGCGGCATAATAGCGCTGGATGCCCTCGAACCCGACACCGAAATAGCCCAGCGGAGGGATGGAGCTGATGGCGTCCGCGCCGGCCTCTTTCGCATGGGCCGCCAGCCGGCAGGCCTCATCCGTGGTGACAGCGCCGACATGCACCACCACCGGCACTCGGCCGCGCACCTGCTGGACGACCGTCTCGGCCATTTGCCGGCGCTCCTCCTCCGTCAGCAAGAGGCCCTCCCCCGTGCCGCCGCAGACATAGAAGCCCTGCACCCCCTGGCTGAGGAGAAACTCCACCAACTCGCGCACCACCGGCAAATTCACCCGCCCCTCCGCGTCATACGGCGTCACCAGCGCCGTCATGATGCCCGTCAAACGCAAGTTGCCCATCCTGACCTCCTCTTTATTATGTCAAGTAACAGTCGTCTTTCCTATCGGGACCGCAGGGCGCGGCCAGGGTATGCGCCGGTATGCTCGCCCTCTTCCAGCACGACCTGCCCATTGACGAGGACGTAGTGGATCCCTTCCGGCGGCAGATTGCCCTGCGCATACGTGGCCCGGTCGATGACAACAGCCGGGTCAAAGCAGGTAATATCGGCGAACCAGCCTTCCAACAGCAGGCCCCGCTGAGCCAGCCCCACGCGGCCGGCCGCCGCCCAGGTCATCTTGCGCACCGCCTCTTCCAGCTCCAGCACCTGCTCCTGGCGGACATAGCGGCCGAGGATGCGCGGGAAGGTGCCGTAGCCGCGCGGGTGCGGGTGGCTCCCCACCAGCACGCCGTCGCTCCCGACGATCTGCTCCCGCCGGCGCAGGAGCGCCCGGAAATCCTCTTCCGTGCGGTAGGTGTGGTGTGCGATGGCCGGCACCGCCATACGCTCGGCGATGAGCAGGTCGGCGAGAAAGTCCGCCGGCTCCTGGCCGGCCAGTTTGGCCGCCTCCAGCACGTTCAGCCCGGCATAGCGCTGGTTGGCCGGCGTGCGCACGCCGGCGATGTACAGCAGTTCCAGCCGCACGACGCGCTCCTCCAGCTCGCGCGCCAGACGCTGGCGGTTCTCGGGCCGGCGCAGGCGCTCGACCGCTTCCGCCACCGTGCCCTCCTGCACCCAGGGCGGCAGGATAGCGGACAGCAGGGTACAGCCGGCCAGATAGGGATACGAATCATAGGTGATGTCCAACCGTTCCTGGCGCGCCCGATCCATCAGCCGGCATCCAATTTCGGCCGTCGTGTTGAAGTGTGAAATGTGCGTGCGCACCCCGGTCTGCTGACAAACGGCACAGGTTTCCTCAAAGGCCTCCTCGATATGCGCGCCGTAGTCGCGCATATGGGTGACGAAAAGCCCGTTATGCCGTGCCACCACCCGGCACAGGGCGATCAGCTCCGCCGTGTCGGCATATACCGCCGGCACATAGTACAGGCCGGTGGAAAGGCCGAACGCTCCCTGGCGCAGGCCCTGCTCCACCAGTTCGGCCATGCGGTCCAGCTCCGCCGGCCCTGCCGTGCGTTTTTCCAGGCCCATCACCTCCATGCGCACGGCCCCATGCGGCACCAGGTAGGCCAGGTTCAGGGAGACGCGCCGGCCCAGACGGTCCAGGAATTCCCCCACGCTGGACCAATCCCAGTCAATGTCAAAATCCCCGTTCAGGCCGGCCAGATACTCGCGCCAGAAGGGCATGTTGGCCGGCGATACTGGTGCATACGAGATGCCGTCCTGCCCAATGATCTCGGTGGTGACACCCTGACGGATTTTCGGCAGTGCCTCCGGCTGGGCCAGCCAGAAAATGTCGGAATGGCTGTGCATATCCACAAAGCCAGGGCAGACCACCAGGCCGTCGGCCTTCAGCCGGCGGCGCGCCGGCGCGTCCTTCAGCCGGCCGATGGCCGCGATGCGGTCACCTTGTACACCAACATCCCCCCAGTAGCCGGGGTTGCCGGAGCCGTCCACGATCCACCCGCCTTCCAGGATGAGGTCGAACATGGTACCGTCCTCTCACAGTTCAGCAAAGTGCTTCCAGCCGTTGACGCCGGCGGCGGCGCGGCCGGCGAACCATTCCAGCGCCAGGCCCGTGCGCGCCCGGTACGTCTCGGCCACCTTGGCCATGAAACCGGTCCCCGCGCCGGCATCGAGCAAGGCGACGACACATCCTCCCCAGCCGGCGCCTGTCAGCCGCGCGCCCAACACCTCCGGCCGCTCCGCCAGCAGGTCCACGAGCACGTCCACCTCCGCGCAGCTCGCCTCGTAGTCGTCGCGCAGGCTCTGATGGGATTCCAGCATGTGCCGGCCGAAGCGCCGGCCGTCCGATGCCCGCAGGGCGTCCACCGATTCTATCACCCGCTGATTCTCCCGGATGACATGCCGGCAGCGCGCCCGCACGCGGAAGGTCTGGGTGGGTGCCAGGCGAAGATCTGCCGCCAGGCCGTCCAGAAAGGCCGGCGAGAGGCCAAGCTGGCGCAGGGCCGCGAAATCCGCCTCCTCGGGCAGGTGTTCTGCCAGGAAAGCATCCAGCTCCGCCGGCGCAAACCCTATCTGCTCCGCAGTCACGTCGCGCAGGTGGGTGATAGCCGGCCAACGCCGCTGTAACAGCGCCACGCCGATCTTGCATTCCGCCACGCGCACGTTGTAGTCCGAGAGGGTGTTGGCGCGGCGCTTGCCGCTGTCACAGACCAGGATGGAGTACTGCGGGGGCAGGGGCACCCATTCGGTGCGGTACTGCGTGGGCGGCACGCCGGCAGGCCGGCAGTCCAGGAACAGGGCATGCCCGCGCCGGCCCAGCACCGAGGTGAAATGGTCCATCACCCCGCCGCGCGTGCCCACGTACCATTCCGCCTGCGCGCAGAAATGCGCGAATTCCATGGGGGGCATGGAGCCATTGTTCTGGTCCAGCAGGGCCATGGCCGAGACGACGGTCAGGGCGGAGGAGGAGCTGAGGCCGGCGCCGATGGGCACGCCGAACGGCGCTTTGCCCACCACCAGGGCATCCATGCCGTGCGTTATCCCCAGCAGGCGCACCAGGGCCTGGGCCGGCCCTTTGATGTAGTTGGCCCAATCCCCCACCGGTCCCGGCGGGATGGAGGGGGAAAGGGTGAAACCGCGGTCGGGGAAACGGGCCGGCTCGATATTCCGCAGTACCACCCTGCCGTCAGCGCGCGGGCGCGCCAACAGCAGGATGTCTTTTTCCAGCGCCATCGGCAGGACAAAGCCGTGATTGTAATCCGTATGCTCGCCGATGAGGTTCACCCGGCCTGGGGCGCGATATACATGGACGGGGCCGGGACCAAAAGCCAGGTGAAAAGCACGGAGCGCTTCCTGATAGCGGGAAAGTTGCGCCTGAAGCGGTGATGGATCAGCGGGGTCACTGTCATACACTTGCTGGAGCACTGCCGTCAGATGGGAAGGATTCATGGATGCGTGCGGCCTTTCCGAAAGATTGATGAGCGAGGCGCCTTGCCCCGACAGAAATATCGCCACTTGTCATACCACCCTACCAGTTATAGAGTGTACTCCAACTCTGCCTGCGCGTCAAATAATAAGCTGACAGCCGCCGGCTGCGGCGGCTGTCAGCTTCAACAAGGGACAGGGATTTTATCAGGACCAGGGCTTTTCGGCGGCGGCATTGCGGCCGGCAATGCGCCCGAAGGTCACGCCACTGCCAATGCAGGTTCCGCTGATAGGATACAGGCGGCCAATGATGCTGGCAGCAGTGGTGCCGGCGGCATACAGCCGAGGAATCACCTGGCCAAAGACATTGATGACCTGCCCTTTCTCGTTGATCTCCAGGCCCCCCACAGTATCCCAACCACCCGGATAGTGGTTGACCGCATAGAACGGGGCCTTGGCAATGGGAGCCAGGCCGTTCTTGCGGCCGAACTGGCTGTCCTTGCCCTGGGCGACATCGGCGTTCCAGGTATTCACGGTCGCTTCCAGACCATCGGGATCCACGCCGATCTTCTGCGCCAGTTCGCGAATCGTGTCGGCCTTGACGATGACGCCGGCTTCCAACTCCCGCATATTGTCAGCGCTCCAAACGCTTCCCGGGGTCGAGCTGTAACCAATGGGGCCGAGATGGAAGACATCATCATCGAAGATGGCGAAGGCCGGGATGTTGGCATACTCCATCGCGATCGGGTCGTACACGTCAAAGGGGATGATAGCCCGATCGTAGGGCAGTTCCTCGCGCACGAACCGCTGGCCCTTCTTATTTACCATGACGAAGGGAAGGCCGCCCAGGGCGAGCATCGAGGGTACGGCGATAACCTGGTTAGGTACTTTGATGGCGGGGGTGCCGGCAATCTCGTTCATGATTTTCAGGTTGGCGCCGACAGCCATTCCCATGCGTATGCCATCACCCTCACAGCCTGGACACCCGACACTGATGATGTGCTCATTCTTGAGAAAATCACGCACCATGACGCGGTTGTAGAGAAACCCACCGGTCGTCAACACCACAGCCCGGCGCGCCTTGATATTCATCTCTCCGGAAGAGCCCTCGGCTTTGATGCCGATGACTGCGCCGTTGATGTCCGTGATGAGGGCCTTGCCCTTTGTTTCGGTGAGGACCTCGATCCCCTTGGACTGGATGGCGTTGTACAGTGGCTCAAACAGCCCCTTGCCCAGGCCTTTGGCGTGATGGGAGCGCGTGCCGGCGCCAGGAAACTCCGGCTGAAAGTCCGGGATGATGGCGTCGATCTCCACACCCTGGCTGACAATGTAGTCAATCGTCTCACCCGAATTCTCCGCCCAGGCGCGCACGATCTTTTCGTCCACCTGACCCTGAGCGCAGGCCAAATGATAGGCGACAGCGTTCTCGACGGAATCGCTGATGCCTTTGGCCCTCTGGACGGAGGAATTGACGCCGGTGAAGTAACCACCGCTGAGGGCGGTGGAGCCGCCTGGGCCAGGGAGTTTCTCAAGCACGAGGACTTTGGCGCCGGCATCATGCGCGGTGAGAGCCGCCAGCGCGCCGGCCCCACCCAATCCCACCACTACCACGTCTACTTCCTTGTCCCACTTATCGGGAACGCCTGGCGCTTTGGCGGCTTTACAGCCGGCCAGCACGCCGGCGCCTGACACCGCCGCGGCACCCATCAATGTCTTGCGGACAAATTCACGCCGAGACATACGTCTGTTGCCACTAACCATTTTTACCCCTCCTTTGGGAAAAGCAGAAAGCAGAAACTGGGTACTGCCAGCTCCTTATTTAAGTATATCAAATATGCACTAAAAAGTCAATAGTTACGTGAAATTCATCTCAAATTCTGAGGATACTCATATACCGCCGGCGCAAATCATCAGAGGATTTGCCGCCCCCTGGCGCGGATGCTATAATGAGGAGCAATATCCGGACGCGGCAGGAGAAAAACCGATGGACCTGGAAGAAATCCTCACCCGTGGCGTGGCGGAGATCATCACCAAAGAAGAACTGCTCGAAAAACTCCGCTCCGGGCGCACCCTGCGCCTCAAAATGGGCTTCGACCCCTCCAAGCCCAACCTGCACATCGGCCACTACGTGGGCCTGCGGAAAATCCGCCAGCTCCAGGACCTGGGCCATACCGTGGTGCTCATCGTCGGAGACTGGACCGCCCAGATCGGGGACCCCTCCGGCCGCGATGAGAGCCGCACCATGCTGGACCCCGAGACGGTGCGCGCCAACGCCGAGACCTATATGCAGCAGTTCTTCCGGGTGGTGGATCGGAGCCGCACCGAGGTGCGCTGGCAGAGCGAGTGGTTCGGGAAATTCACGCTGGCGGATGTCTTCAATCTCACCAGCCGCTTCACCCTGGGCCAGATGATGGCGCATGAGACCTTCCGCAAGCGGTACGAGCAGGGCCTGCCGCTGAGCCTGATGGAACTGCTGTACCCGCTCCTGCAGGCCTACGACTCCATCGCCGTGGACGCGGATGTCGAGTTCGGTGGGACGGATCAGAAGTTTAACATCCTCGCCGGCCGCGAGCTCCAGCGCATGCTGGGCAAAGAGCCGCAGAACGTCTTCCTCGTGCCCCTGCTGGTGGGGCTGGACGGCCGCAAGATGAGCAAGACCTTCAACAACACCATCGATCTGGTGGACCCGCCCGAGGAAATGTACGGCAAGGTCATGTCCATGGGCGATGATGTCATCATCGAGTACTTTATCCTGACCACCGACGTGCCCATGGCGGAGATCGAAGAGATGGAGCGGGAGATGAAGGCCGGCCGGGTCAACCCGCGCGACCTCAAGATGCGCCTGGCACGCGAGCTTATCACCCAACTCTATGATGCCGAGGCCGCCCGGAAGGCCGAAGAAGAGTTCGTGCGGGTCTTCCAGCGGCGCGAACTGCCCAGCGAGATGCCGCAGTTCCGCCTCAACGAGCCGAAGAATATCGTGGACTTGCTGGTGGAGGCCGGCCTGGCCGCATCCAAAAGCGAGGCCCGCCGGCTGATCCAGCAGGGCGGCGTAAAGCTCAACGAAGGGGTTATTTCAGACATCGAGGCGACCATCGCTCTCACGGAGCCGGCGGTCCTGCGCGTTGGCAAGCGCCGCTTTGTGCAACTGGTGCCCTGATCCGCTCCTCAAAAAGCGGGGCAGATCACCGCTCCGGCCTGACGGTGATCTGCCCCTGGCGAAAATGGAGGAGGATGAACGCGCTACACCGGGTACCCCATCGCCCCGATCGTGCCCGGCCCCACATGGGTACCGATGACGGGGCTGAGATCCGTGATATACATTTCCACACATTCGAAGCGCCGCTGGATCTGTTCGGCCAGCTCTTGGGCGGCCGCCGGCGCGGCCGCGCCGATGGTGGCGGCGCGGATGCGTGCCCCCTCTCCCAACTGCTCCGCCAGCAGGTCCACCAATTTGGCGGCGGCCCGCTTCATGGTGCGAGCTTTACCGGCGGCCTCGATTTTGCCGCCGCGCAGTTCCAGTATGGGCTTGATGCCCAACGCCGTCCCGAGGAATGCCGCCCCGCCCCCAATGCGGCCGCCCATGTGGAGGTAGCGCAGGGTGTCCACCGCGAAATAGACCCGCATTTTCGGGATGATGGATTCTGCCACGGCGACGATCTCCTCCGGGGAGGCGCCGGCCTCCGCGGCACGCGCCGCCTCCAGCACCACATACCCCAGCGCCATGGAAGTGAAGCGGGAATCTACCACGTAAATCGGGATATGCGGCAGCATGTCCCTGGCCTGCAGGGCGGAAGCTACGGTGCCAGATAAGTCCGCCGAGATATGGATGGAGATGATGGCATCGGCCTCTTTCGCGATGGTCTCGTAGAACTCGCGGAACGCGCCGGCCGAAGGCTGGGAGGTGGTAGGCAGTGTATCTTTGACGGTCTTGAGCCGGCGGTAAAACTCCTCGGTGGTGATATCCACGTTATCGCGCAGGCTCTCCTGCCCAAAGAGCACATTTAATGAGATGACGTGGATGTGATATCGCTCGATCAGTTCCGCCGGCAGGCCGGCGGTGCTGTCCGTGGCAATGGCTATGCGCGCCATGCATATACCCCCTTTCTCGGGAACCCATCCGTCTCCGTATCATATAACCCCTTTGCACAGCAGGCGTTGCGCGGAATTTCGGCCAGTTTTGAGGACAGGCCGGCAGCCCCCAGGGAGACTGACAAACGCTACCCGTTGCGTCTCCCGCCCAGCGCTGAAGCACCAGACGTACTGCGCAAACCAATTCCCCCACGCCCGCGGTTCTCCCATTTGCCATCGCTCCTAGCCTTGGGTATCATAAAGAGGCATATGTTTTCGTTGACATAGTGGATTTAGGAAAAGAGGACTGGTCATGGCACCCATTCTTCAATTGCTCCTGGCCCTCTTCATCATCCTGGTGGCGGCCAAGGGCGCCGGCTATCTATCTACCCGCCTGGGACAGCCCAGTGTGCTGGGGGAACTGCTCATCGGGTTGATCCTGGGCCCGACCGTGCTGAATATGCTGGGCTGGCCGTTCTTCGGAGACCCGCACCTGGGTGAGACGATCCGCCATCTGGCGGAGATCGGCGTGTTGATCCTGATGTTCATCGCCGGCTTAGAGGTGGATCTGGAGGCAATGGTAAGAGCGGTGCTGGCCGGCGTCATCGGCGTCATTGCCCCCATCCTGCTGGGCGGACTGCAGGGCTGGCTGAGCGGCTTTGATCTGGCCCACAGCGCCTTCATCGGGCTGACCCTCGCCGCCACCAGCGTCAGCATCTCCGCCCAAACGCTGATGGAACTACAGGTCTTACGCACGCGCGTGGGCATGGGACTGCTGGGCGCGGCGGTGGTGGATGATGTGCTGGTCGTGCTCCTCCTGTCGGTGTTCATGGGGGTGGCGGCCGGCAGTTCCAGCCTATTGAGCGTCTTGTGGGTACTGGCGCGCATGGTCATTTTCCTGGTGCTGGCCATCTGGCTGGGAGGGAAAATCCTGCCCCGCCTCGGCGCGCTGGTGGAACGACTGCCGATCAGTGAGGGGGTGATGGCGCTGGCCCTGGCTATCACTTTCCTGTATGCCTGGGCGGCCGAGGCCCTGGGCGGTATGGCGGCCATCACCGGGGCATTCATCGCCGGCCTGATCTTCGGCCGCTCCCCACTGCGCGAGGAAATCGAGCACGGCATGCACACCCTGGCCTATGCCTGGCTGGTACCGGTCTTCTTTGTCAGCATCGGCCTGGAGACCAACGCGCGCTCCCTGGGGATTAGCGGCATCCCCTTTGCTCTGGCCATGGTGGTGGTGGCAGTGCTGTCGAAGGTCATCGGGTGTGGGTTGGGCGCCCGCCTGGGCGGTTTTACCAATGGCGAGGCCCTGCGTCTGGGAGTGGGGATGTCCTCCCGGGGTGAGGTCGGGTTGATCGTGGCTACCGTGGGCATGTCCAGCGGTCTGATTGATGACCTGGTCTTTGCCAGTGTGGTCATCATGGTATTGGTGACAACGTTGCTGACCCCCATCATGTTGCGAGCGCTCTATCCGCGGCCGGCCGGCGGACCTCAGCCACAGCCGGCGGCCGAAATCGACCAGTGAAAACAAGGAGCGGACAGATGGCCTATATGCTGATTGTGGTGATCAATGATTTGTCGAAGTGCCATGAGGTGCTGCAGGCCTGGGATGAGGCCGGCGTCTCCGGCGCCACCATCCTGGAGAGCACCGGGCTGGCCCGCATCAAGGCCGCGGCGCGCGATGACCTGCCCCTCATCCCTTCCTTACGCGATCTGCTCGCCGCCCACGAGTTCCACCACCGCACAATCTTCACGGTGGTGGAGGACGAGGCTGATTTGGAGCGCATCGCGGAGGTGACCCAAAGGGTAGTGGGGGATTTCTCGAAGCCGGACACCGGGTTGATGTTTGCGGTGCCGGCGACCAAGGTGTGGGGACTGAAGAAACTCGATCGCGCCGGCCGATAGATAGCGGAGCTGGGCGGGTTCTTCCTGGCCGGCGGCGAGCACGAGTCACTCATCGCACGCCCGGTCACCTACAGCAATTTGCCCACCTGGGGCACGATTCCAGATTGGTTCAAAGTCCAAATTGTGCGTTGACTCGTCTAACCCAATAGCCGCCCAACGGCTTGCGCTTCAGCCGCCGCGCCGCAGGCGCAGTCGACTGGAGCGAGATGTTGGGCGGTATTCTCTTTCTATCCAATGAATCTTTACTTGTAAGTTAAAGCAGATTCCAGCCCCGCAAGAGTTCCGCTACATGACCAGGTTCTACTATTTTTAATAGCGCTTGTGTTCGCTCTTAGAGGTATCATTTCGCTTTAGGAAACCGAGCTTCTCCAAGCGCCGTAAACGGGATGGGTGGAATTTAAAATCAAACCTGTTCTCATAAACTCCCACAACCCAGCTATAGCAAATAGCCCTCTTTTCAGGTGGCAATGGCTCGTCTTGTCAATATTTATAGCACGCCCAAAGTACTTGCTACAGTTCCCGATCCTTTTCGATCTCATCCGCCATCATAGTTTGTCACTCCTGTAATCCAATAATAATCATTGTGTTTAATCCGATGGCCGCTGAGGTGTCAGAACCGGAGTAGGCAATGGAGTAGGCTGATAGTCAAGCAAACGCGAGCATTCTACCCATCCCTCCTCAATCTTGTCGTTCACTAAAAGGGGGTCTCTGAAGTACTCCTCTATCACCTCTATATAGCACCAACCGCCCTGTTTGCGTATCAATCGCACCCGTGAGCTATCGCTTACAACAGCTACTATAGTTGAATCTGGCCGTGATTGGGCAACGAAAGTAGGTCGACCCAATAATCTCTAATAGGACCAAGTTCTATACCGCTAAGCCAGTACTCATTGCTTTCAACCAATGTTGGACGCGGCGGTGGTGTAGGCAAGGATTCGGCCAAGCGACCAAGCCCCAAAAGCCCCCCCTATTAGGAAACCGCTACACAGCAATATGCCCAAAATAACCAGGCCAACAATAGCGATGCAAGGTAATCTCGATCGTCGTGTAGAAGATTTTTGTTGCATTGTAATTGCCTCCCTTTCACATGAAGGCTATAAGCCGCCCAACGGCAGGCGATTCACCTGCGCCGTGAAAGCGCAGCGGAGCGGCGTCGGATGCCAGCGCTGGTTAGGCGGCATTTCTGTTATCATTCAGCCTTGAAATACACAGCCTTGTCAAGCTGTCGAAACAAAAAAGATATCAAACCTAAGATATCAAGACAATCCTGCCTGCTGATTGGCCAGAGAATCGCAGGCTCGTGCGCCGTTGGATTTCGTATGGCCTGCATTAGCCCAGCCGACAGAAACTTAATGCCCTCTTGCACATCTTTGTCTGTTTGGGTAGCACAGGTGGTTATCTTGAGTACACCTTTGTCACATCCCCAAACATCAAGCATAAGGGAAGCGCCGTCTTTAGTGCTTTGTGCTTTTTGCTTGACACAAAGGTTGTACGCCTTACACGCTTCAAATACGGCGTGGAAATAATTGCCTTGCAGGAACAATTCCCTACAATGCCTGATTATCTCGGGGTGAAAATCACGGGCAAGAAATAGGGCGTGATCTTCCCTATTGACTACTCCTTGAGAAATACCTGCGCTGATGAGAACTTTATCAACTTCTTTTCGATTCTGGTCATTTGCAAGGCTATGACAAAATTGAATGAGCAATTGATTTCGCTCTTCAGGATCCATTTCTTGCCTTGCAAGAGAGAGTATCCAATCGTGTATTAACTGTGCCCTTTGGGAGGTGATAGCTTCGTTGGGGAATCTCTCCCGCCGAAAGCGGAAT
>JACIWP010000030.1 GCA_014360855.1 Anaerolineae bacterium | reverse complement strand
GGCGCCGGCGGCCGGCTGTACTCGGCGCGCTTCTGGGCGATGACCGCCGGCGTCGCCCCGCGCAGGGTCACCTGCCAGACGAACGAGGACTTGAGCCGGTTCACCCGCACGCGGTCCTCCAGCCAAGTCGCATAATGCTCCAGCCAGGGCAGGATAGGCGTCAAATCCCCTTCGCCGCGCAGGGCGCCGGGCGGCCGATTGATGGTCACATGCAGCATCACCTGCGCGGCCTGCGGGTCCGCCGCCTCCGCCGCCGTCCACCAGCGCCCACCGTCCAGGACCTGGCCGGAGGCCACCTCGTGATAGCGCAGTTCCCGCTCCAGGTCGTCGGGGTCCGTCTCGATCCCGTCAATCCGGCAGGCCGGCACCAGCCGCACATAGGACATGCCGTCGGCCGGGTTGCGGCTCAGCACGATGAACAGCTCGCCGGCGCGCGTCAGCTCGTCCACCCAGCCGTACAGCCGGCTGTCCATGCGGTTCTGCGGGTGCGTCCAGAACCGGCGTGCCCACTCATCCACCTCCGGTATGCGGGAGGAGATGCTCAGGCCGTCCCCCAACACGTAATCGGTTGTCAGGCCCACAATGCGGCGCGCCAGAGGATGCTCCCGCCAGGCCTTCAGCGCCGCTTCCAGGTCCTCCTGGCGCCTCTGCCAGGGACGCTCAACGGGGGATGCCGGCGTGTTCATCACCCGCCACCAGGCATCATCCACCACCTTCACCGCCTCCTGCACCCGCGCCTCGATCAGTCCGCCGAACCACCGCTCCGCCAATCGCTCCTTCCAGCTCATACGTCCCTCCTCACTGCGTTACTGCCAGGGCGACAGAATATCCGGCGCATCGATCACCGCCGAAGCCGGCACAGGCCCCACCAGGCCGGCCGCATGCACGCACAGCGCCAGCGACATCACATAATCGTCACGCCCCTCCTCCGCCGGCACGAAAAAACGCATCTGCTGTCCCGGCAGGGCCTGGCGCCGGCAGGCCCGGCACTGCGCCCAGAACTCCCTGTGCTCCGGCGAGCCATCCGCGGCGTACATCTGCACCCGGCCGGCGCCCACCGCCGCCAGCAGGGCATAGCCCAGCCGGCTCTTCGCTCCCAGCGAAAAGACGAACGGTTCCACCCGCTCCGCTCCCAGCGCGGCGCTGAGAAACGAGGCCGTGCCGGCGCCAATACCCGTCGCGTCCACGACCAACCGCTGGACCTGCCAGTCCCGCGCCAGCTCCGCGGCCTGCACCCCCAGCGCGGTCAAATCCTCCCCCTGCCAGACGACATGCTCGACAATGAACAGCCGCGGCAGGGAAACGCCGGCCACCTCATGCGGCACCACCGCCGCCAGCGTCAGCACGCTGGCATCATGTTCGCCGGCGCCTCCCCCGCCCACGTCCAGGCCCGCCACCACCGCTGTGCTCTCCGCCGGCGGCTGACGGCGAGGATGCGCGCCGGCCATCCGCTCCAGCAGGGCCGTGGAGAAGAGCCGGCCGGCGCCGGCCAGGGGCCGCAGGGCATACTGCGTCATGAACAATGGGTGCTCCTCCCCCAGCCTCTGCCTCTCCCCTTCCACAAAGCGCCGGTAGTTCTCGTCCATTTCCGCCAGGACCTGCCAGTCGCTTTCGAAATGCCGGCGCACGCCGTCCCGGCGCTCCGCCTCCAGGTTGTACTCCCTCTGCCGCCACAGCATGTCGTCCTCGCTCCAGGCCGTCCCGTACAGCACGGTGGTGGCGTTCGTGGTGGAAGCCATAGGGCGGAAATCACGCTGATACTTCTCGAAATCGAAATCCTGGGCCTCGTCCACTTCCAACAGCAGGCTGGCAGTGGCTCCCACGACGTGTGCCTGTGCGTCGCCGCTGAGGAACACGGCGCGCGCCCTTCCCAGGCGAATCATGTATCCCCGCTCTCCCTTCCAGCGGCCGGCATCCAGCGGATTGTCCAGCAGGGATTCCAGCCGGCGCATGCTCACCAGAAGCTGGGGCTGGAAGGTCGGCGCGGTCTTGATGATGGTGCCGCCGGCCCGCTGGAACAGGTTCAGCAGGTACGCCTCCAGATGCGCCGACAGCTCGTTCTTCCCCATCTGCCGGGCGAACATGACCGTGAAGATACGTCCCTGCCGGCGGAGAACGGACTCCACAATGGCGCGTATCGGCTCCACCTGATACGGGCGCAGGGGCCGGCGCAGGATATGCCGGCTGAAGGCCGCCGGCTCCCGCAGAACCTGCGCCAACACATCGCTGTAGCTCCCCTTCCCCAGGCCCTTCATCACTCTCCCGCTCCCAACAAAAAACCGCGCCGCAGATGTACCTCTTGCGCCGGCGCGGGATTCGCTCAGGCAGTGTGATAAGAACATATGTTCTATTCAAGGGACAGGATAGCGGAAAAGCGGGGGCTTGTCAATTCCCAAAGCGTCATACAGACAGACGCGGGTCATCGGTATGCGAGGGGATGAGGAGACAGAAAAACGCCTCCCACGGGATTCCCGCGGGAGGCGTCGGGGGAAACGCTACAGGTCCCAATCCACATGGGGCGTCGGCAGGCGCACAACCGCGTCCAACTGCTCCAGCAGGTCCGCCGGCCCGTGCAGATGATCGGTGAAGGCCAGCGAGCTGGCCGGCAGAACCCCCAGCCACAGCCGGGTGAAGGAGCCGACGGTCGCCTCCAGCGTCGGAAGCGACGGGTCATGGCCTTTCTCCGCGCCGCACTGCGGGCCAAAGGTGACCACATACTCGCCGGCGATGCCGCGCCAGGGCGCCCCTTCGTCCAGGTAGTGCTCGATCGGGTCACTCAGGCGCAGGTTGAAGCGCACCGGGCCGGCGGCGAACGACGTGTGCTCCAGGCAGATATCGAGATTGCAGATGCGCGCCTGCCAAAAGCCCGAGGCGTAGATGCCGTACGTCAACCCGCCCTCGATCTGGAGCCGGAACATGCGGAAGGGCCGCGCCAGGATATCCTGCATCTGGATGCCGGCCGGCTCCACCATCCGCACCACCCGCACCTGGTCGCTCAACTGGTGCAGGAGCGCCATCAGCTCCAGGAACTGCGCCGGCGTGCGGTAGCTCATCCACAGCACGTGATACGGCCCGCGCGGCGCCTCAGCCGTCATCCAGATATGGTGCGTCAGCTCCCCGTTCGGCCCGTCAAAATAGCCCAGCCCGAAACTGGTCGCCAGCCGCACCATCCCGGAGCGCGTGAAGAGCGGCGGCAGGACATTGACGGAGCCGTGGCACCGCCGGCGCGCCAGCCGGCTGGCATGCACTGCCTCCCAATGCTCCGGTCTGATGCGCTGGGGAGGGCGTGCTTTGACCGGCACCTGGATGTTGGCCGGGTCCAGCACCAGCCAATGCATGTAACCGCCCGTGCCGAACCCCAACTGGTTGTAAAACCCTTGGTCGAAAACCCCCAGGGTGCTGACCGCCGCGCCCTCCGCCGCGCCCACCGCGATGGCGCGGGCGGTCAGCCGGCGCGCCAGCCCCATGCGCCGCGCCACCCAGCTCGTCGTCACGGCCGCCACATTGCACAGCGGAAGCTCATGGGTTTGGTACTGGATAGTGCCGGGATTGGTCAGCACGAAGCATTCGGCGGAGCCGTTCCACTCGGCCACATGCCCGCGGCCAGAGCCTACAAAATACTCGAACGCCTCCTCCTGGCGCGGCTGTTCTGGTTGGAGCCAGCCGGCCTCCAGCCAGATGCGCTTTACCGCATCCTTATCCCGCTCGGGTTCGTAATCGCGAAGGAGCATAGACGGAACCCCCTGAGAAGATGTGTTACAGCTTCGCCTCCGCTTCCTCCACCACGGCATGCACCCGCCGGCGGAGGTCCTCCGGCAGGAGCGGCGGTTGATGTGTCTCCAGCACGCGCTGGACATATTCCGCGGCCCGTTGCGGCGCCAGCTTGGCGCCGGCGCTCTGCCAGCCGAAATAGTCCATGCGCTCGAACACCTCCGGATACCAGAAATCGCGGAAATGCTGGAGCGTATGTGGGGTATCCAGGAACTGGCCGTCTGGCCCCACCTGGTCGATCAGGTCCAGCGCCAGCGTCTCGTCGTTCACCGGCGTGGGGGAGAGGAACTTGGCGATCCAGCCGGCGATCTCATGGCAGATAACCAACTGCGCCAGCGAGGTCGTCAGGCCCGACTCCAGATATCCCAGGTCATGGATCAACTGCGCGCCGCCCAGCGTCTCCGCCATCATCGTCAGGGCCGCCTCGGCCGCCGCCTGAGAATCCACATCCTTGGACTCGCTACAGCCCCCAATGCCGAACATGGGCAGGTTGTAATACTGCGCCAGCGCATGGGCCATGCCGCGCGAATCCGGCCAGCAGTACGGGTTGACCGTGGTGCGCATGTCCAGGCCGGCCCCGCCCCAGCCCGGCACGATGAACGGCGCGCCTTCCCGTTTCAACTGGGACAGCACCAGGCCGGCCAGCACGCCGGCGTTGACCATGGCCATGCCCGCCGGCTCGCTCATCGGAGCCGTCAGTCCGCCGATGACCACTGGGATATACAGCGCTGGAATACCCTTTTCCGCCAGGAAAAGGAGCTTCTGCAGTGCCTCCTCATTATGACGCAGGCCGGTCGTCACGTTGATGTAGCAGGCGACAAAAGGCCGCTCGCGCAGGACCGTTTCCCCGCCGACGACGATCTCCGCCATCTTCACCGCATCCACACAGCCCGAAAACTCATTCGTCACGAAAACGATGGGTTTGGTGGTGTGGTTCAGCATGACCTCCATCTGGTAGCGGTCGGAGACAAGCTGATTGACGTCGCTGGGCAGGAACATGGACATGACGAAGCCGATGCGCGGCAGGGCATCGCACAAGGTGATGCCGTCCACGATGTCCTGGAGCACCGGATCGCGCCGCCGGCCCGTGCGGTGATCAATGATGTGCAGGCAGTCGGAGCCTGGCCCATAGTAGCATCGTCCCGGCTCGAGGAAGAGCGCCGGCTTCCCCTCCCGGTCATACAGGGTGATGCGTTTGGGCACTGTGGAGAGCGCCTTCTCCACCAAGCCGGCGGGGATGCGCACCCGGTTGCCGTCAGTGACGGAACAGCCGGCCTTCCGCAGTAGCTCGATCGCTTCCTCCAGGTACAACCGCACGCCCGTGCGCGAGAGAATCTCCAGGCTGGCGTTGTGCAGTGCCTCGCATTGGGCGCGGGAGAGATACTGAAAGCGGGGATGTTCCATCCCTTCCCGGTTCACACGCGCGTGGAACACCATTCTGTCTCCCTCCTTTCACGGTAGCATACTTGCCGGCGGACAAACAAAGGGATGGGCCGGCGGTGCCCATCCCCTGTGCAACGGACGCTTGCTCGTACGGATGTTTACCGCACCTTGACCGCGTTGTCGGTGTGCACGGTGATGACCGGCTCCACCTTGCGCAGTTCTTCCAGGGGGATATGGCAGTAGATGCGGTGGCCGTTGCCGGCATCCTGCCAGGGCGGTTCCTCCTGCTCGCAGATAGGCCCCAGCTTGCGGGGACACCGGGTATGGAAGCGACAGCCGGTCGGCGGGTTCAACGCGCTGGGCACCGTGCCCTCCAGGCGCACATGCTTCTGCTCCGCCCGCGGGTCCGGAATGGGCACAGCGGACAGCAATGCCTCGGTATAAGGATGATACGGCGGGGAGTAAATCTGCTCCGCCGTGCCGAATTCCATCACCTTGCCCAGATACATCACCGCGATGTAATCGGACAGGAAGCGCACCACGCTCAGGTCATGGGCGATAAAGATCAGCGTCGTGCCAAGCTTGTGCTGAATCTCCATCAACAGGTTCAGCACGGCGGCCTGCACCGAGACATCCAGCGCGGACACCGGCTCGTCGCACAGCACCAATTCCGGCCGGCCGGCCAGTGCACGGGCGATGCCCACCCGCTGTTTCTCCCCGCCGCTCAACTGGCGCGGCAGTCGGTCGTAATAATTCGGCCCCAGCTTCATCAGCTCCAGCAGACGGATGACCTCCCCGCGAATCTGGTCCTTGGGCACCACCTTGAACAGCTCCAGCGGGCGGGCGATCTGCCGGCCCACGCTGAACGCCGGGTTCAGCGTCGAATCGGGGTTCTGGAACACCATCTGCATGTTTTTGATGATCTCCAGATCCCGCTTCGACACCGGCTTGCGGATATCGAAGCCCATGAATTCCAGCTTGCCGTCGGTGGGCCGCTCCAGGCCGATGATAGTACGGGCCAGCGTGCTCTTGCCACAGCCGGACTCGCCCACAATACCCAGGGTCAACCCCTTATAGGCCTCTAAGCTGACATCGTCCACCGCCCGCACGTAGCGTTTGCGTCGGTCGAAGAGCTTCGGCGAAGGCGCCTCGTAATAGGTCTTCAGCCGCTCGATCCGCAGGACCGGCTCCCGTTCTTTCCGAGCTGTTGCCAGCATCTCTGCCACCAGCTCTTTCGGCGGCTGGTAGCCGGCGCCGGCAATTTCCTCCGCGAAGTGACAGCGCACCCAATGGCCGTCGGCAACCTGGCGATATTCCGGCATGCTCCGCCGGCACTCCGGCCGGGCGAAGTCACAGCGCGGCTCGAAGATACAGCCGGATGGCAGTGCGACCGGCGAGGGCACCTGGCCGCGGATGGGGAGCAGATAACTGCTCAATTTATCCTGCCCCAAGCGCGGCACACAGCGCAGAAGGCCCTGGGTGTACGGGTGAAGCGGCTTCAGGAACAGGTCGGTCACGGGCGCCCGCTCCACAAGCTGGCCGGCGTACATGACCCCCACCTGGTCTGAAACGCGGGCGATCACGCCCAGGTTGTGGCTGATATAGAGGATGGCGGTGTCGAAATCCTCCTGGAGGCCGGCGATCAGGTCCAGCACCGCCGCCTCCACCGTCACATCCAGCGCCGTGGTCGGCTCATCCATGATCAGCAGGGCCGGGTCGTTCAGCAGGGCCATGGCGATCACCACACGCTGTTGCTGGCCGCCCGAAAGCTGATGGGGATAGCGCCGCATCACGTTGGCCGGGTCGGGCATATAGACCCGCTCCAGCATCTGGATACAGCGCTCCTCCGCCTCGGCCCGCTTCATCCCCTGGTGGACGATGAGCACCTCGGCCATCTGCTCGCCAATGCGCAGGGAGGGGTTCAACGCCTGCATGGGGTCTTGGTAGACCATGGCAATGCGGTTGCCGCGCAGACGCCGCAGTTCGCGTTCGGAGCGCCCCACCAGGTCCTGTCCCTGGAAGAAGACGCGGCCGGCCTTAATGCGCCCGTTCGGCCCCAGGAAATTCACAATGCTGAAGGCGACGGTGCTCTTGCCGCACCCGGACTCGCCTACCATACCGAAGGTCTCGCCGCGGCGCACTTCAAAGGAAACGTCGCGCACCGCCGGCACTTCCCCTTTCCGCGTCGCATACGCGACCGATAAGTTCTCCACACGCAGGATGGGCAGGTCTTTTCGATCCTTCATGCGCTGATACCCCTTGATCACCGATACCTCTGGGTCTCCTCACGCAAGCCGTCCGCCAGCAGGTTCAGCCCCACCACCAGGGAGGCGATGGCGACCGCCGGCCACAGCGCCGCCCACGGACTGCCGGCCAGGATGAAGCGCCGGCCCTTGGCCACCATGCTCCCCCAATCCGGCGAGGGCGGCGGCAGACCCAATCCCAAGAAGCCCAACGTGCCCATAGCGAAGATCGCATACCCCAGGCGCAGCATGGCGTCGATCAATATCGGGCCGCTGGCGTTGGGCAGAATCTCCACAAATAAGATGTACCACAGCTTTTCCCCGCGCACCTCTGCGGCGCGGATATACTCCCGGGTGCGGATATCCAGCGTGAGACTGCGCACCAGACGCGCGATGCCCGGCGTGCCCACAATGGCGATCGCCAGCACCACGTTGATGGCCGATGGGCCGACCGCGGCGATGATGATCATGTACAGCAGGATGACCGGGAAGGCCATCATAGCGTCCAGCAGTCGCATGATGACCTCGTCTATCCAGCCCCCCAGGTATCCTCCCACCAGACCAAGCGTGGATCCCACGACAAGCCCCAGCAGGACGCCCCAGACGGCTACGCCGATGGGCAGGGAGAACTTGTCGGTCACCGGGGTTTGGATGAGGATCACCCGGGCGCCGTAGACCAGGCGCGACCAGATATCGCGGCCGGCGTCGTCGGTGCCCAGCCAGTGCTGTGCGGACGGCCCCTGGTTCTGCGCCTGCCAGTCCTGTTCCGTGGGTGAATATTTCGTCACCCAGGGGGCCAGCAGGGCCACTATCACCCAGAACATGACCATGGTCAGCCCTACCATGGCCGTCTTGGACCGCCATAGAATCAGCAGGGAGTCCCGCAGGCGTTCGAGGAACGAAGGCTTGGCGCTGGGGAAAACTTCTTCGCTGACCGTCATCCCTTCGGTATTACCTCCTCTCCAAGCTCCAGGCCGGCTACTGGTAGCGGATGCGCGGGTTCAGGAACGTATAGGCGATGTCCGCCAGGAGCTGTGTGCCCACAGCCAGGGTCACCAGCACCATGGCGCCGGCCTCGATGGCGTTGAAGTCCTTGAACAGCGCCGCCTCCAGCAGATACTTGCCCAGGCCCGGATACCCGAAAATCGCCTCCACAATCACGATACCGCCCACCAGCCAGTTCACATGCAGCATGATAACCGTGATGGGCGCGATGAGCGCGTTGCGAACAGCATGTTTGAAGACGATGCGCCAGTACGGCAGGCCCTTCAGAAACGCCGTGCGAATGTACGGCGCCCGCATTACCTCCGACATGCTGGCGCGGGTCATGCGCAGGACGTATCCCAGTTCCACCAGGGTGAGCGTGGCCACCGGCAGAATGAGCATGTCCGGCCGCTCCCAGGGGGCTTTCTCACCGAAAACCGTCGCCCCAGGCACCAGTTTCAGCCAGTAGGCGAAGATGAGAATGAGGAAGATACCGGAGACGAACTCGGGAGTGACGGTCGTCACCAGGCCAAAGGTGGAAAGGATGCGGTCAATGGGCTTGCCCTCGTTCAGGCCGGCGATCAGCCCCAACACCAGCGCCAGCGGCATCACCACCACGAAGGCGATCGCCGCCAGCACCAGGGAGTTGCGCAGGCGGATCACCAGCGTCTCCCCCACCGGCCGATAGGTGCGTACTGAGATGCCGGGGTCCCCGCGCAGAAGCCCTCTCTGTAGGGGCAGATACTCCACCGCGCCGCCGCGAATGCGCCGCATGCCCATCTCAATCATCTGCCAGGAGACGCGCGTGCCGCCCCGCTCCCACAGCACCGCCCGGTTGTTGGTGTCCACGCCCCAGAACGTGCGCTGGACCTTGGCCAGCCGCGCCAGCTCCGTCAGGCGCAGGTTGCGCGCCACCTGGCCCATATGGTCGGCGGCTTCCAGGAGCTTGGCGCGGGCGGTCTCCACCTCCCCTTTGGTCAGGGCAGTAGAGGCCTCGCTCAACGCCTTGAAGCCCGGGGAGATCTTGCGCAGGACACCGCCGGCCTTGCCGAGCTGTCGCCCCAGCAGCGCGGCATGGGCGCTGTCCAGTGGGCTCTTCTCCGGGTCCGCCATCTCGCGCAGGGCCTGCTCCGCCGCAAAAAAGTCCGCGCTCTGCAGGGCATCCACGAAATGGATGTAGCCGGCGGACTGGGCCTCCAGCGCCGGCATGATGGGCGTCAGGATTTCCATGGCCACTTCCACGTTGCCGGCCTGGAAGGCATTCTGGGCATTGATCAGTTGTTCCGCCAGGTCCGGGTCAATCTTGGCAACCACGCTGGCGGCGCGGTTCATCTTATTCGCTATTTGTTGGGGTGGGATACTCACCGTCGCGCCGACCGACAGGTTGCGATATATCACCAGGGCCTCATAAATCTCATCCCGCGCCAGCTCGGGCGCCGCACCCAACAGCCCTTCCTCCAGGCGGGTGGCGTTGGGATCAATGAAAGCGTCCAGCTCCTTCTCCGGGCCGGCCAGCGCGTTCAGCATCTCCTGCTCATCGGTGACGCTCTCCAGAACCCCGATGATGACATCGAGCCGGCCCAACAGCGCAGAACGATCCTCTTCCAAAAGGCGCGTATCGCTCTCCACTTGCTTCCGCAGTTCCCGCAGTCGGACAAGCTCTTCCGCAGGTGCTCGCACTCGCCAGCGCCCGTTATCCTCCTGTTGTTCCAGCCGGCCATCGGCATACTTGCGGATGGCGATGAGGTTCTCCCCTTCCAGCTTCCAGCGGATCAGGGTACCGTCCGGTTCCACCGCCCACCATTCCAGGAAACCCTTCTCCGTGCGAATCTGCTTGAGCGGCATGCCAATCTTTTGGCGCGCCAGCCAGTCACTGCCCACCAGCCAGAAGAGATAGCGCTGATAAATGGGGCGGTCCAGGCCCATCTGGGCCAGGAAGGATTTCTCCTGCTCGGGGGTAATGTATGCGCCCAGCACATTGCGCGCGATGTTGCCGGGTGCCGCCTCGGTAACCCCAAAGACGATGACGGACACCAGGAACATGGTGAGAAGAAGCAGTCCGATCCGGCGGAGGATAAACTTCAGCATGGAACGTGGCCTCCCTTAACCAATAGGGTCAATGGCCTCAGCTCTGACGCGCTCGCCGGCGCTGATTATAGCATAAATACGCGAAACGCGCATCCTCACCAGCTATAGACCAGCGGCTTTGGCTCTGACATTCTCAGCGGCCCAGATTGTAGCATACACACGCGAATCGCGCAACTCGCGAAAAGCGTATTTTTACCGGTTAGTGGTAGCAAGGCCTGCCGAACAATGGCTCACGTTGACCAGATGTTCCGCAGTGCGTCTGGAGGGATATCGAAGGTCTCTCCATGCGGCGGGAGCGGCTCCCGCTCGAAGAACGCCGGCAGACGGTCCACTGCCGGCGTGATGCCGGCGCGCAGGTTGAAAGCGCGCTCCATCTCGATCACCTGCCGGCCCAGCTCATTTAGCCACTCCGGCCCCCACTCCACCCCATAGCCGGCGCGCAGGATGTCCAGCAGAAGCTCCGGCCGGCCGGCGGTCGATCCCATCAAGAAGGCGCACAGGCCCAGCGCGTCGAACGCGGCGCGGTCAATCTGCGCCTGGCGCGACAGCTCCACCTGGCCCTCCGCCGCGTGGTGATCCACACGGGCAAAGACCGTCAGGCCGGCGGTGTGGTCCGCCCCCATCGGCGATGTGGCGAAGGTGACGCCCGTGCCCTTAATGGCGCGCGGGTCATACGCCGGCATGCCCTGCCCTTTCACGGCCGGCACCCGTTCGACCCCCAGCACCCGGCCCAGCACCGCACAGCCCTGGCCCAACAGCCGGCCCAGCGGCGTCCCCCGCGCCACCTCCTCCAGCAGTTCCAGCGCGCGCTCGCCGTCGCCGAACTCCATCAGGCCGGCCTCCGCCGCCACGCCCAGGGCCGTGCCCATCTCAATGGTATCCAGGCCCAGCGCGTTACAGCGCTGATTGATGCGCGCAATCGTATCCGGATCGCCAATGCCCAGGTTCGATCCGCACATGGCCAGCGTCTCGTACTCGATCTTCCCGACCAGCCGGCGGCCCTCCGCATCAGGGTAAATGTTGGAGCACTGAATCATGCAGACGCCCATGCAGGCCTCTGTGGGCGTCCCTTCCCCGCCGCGGGTGGTGATCAGCCGGTAAACGGCCTCGCCGGAGATTGCCTCGGCGCGCTCGAAAGTGCCCTGTCGGAAGTTGCGCGTCGGCAAGCCGCCCCACGATTGGGTCAACATGACCGTGGAGGCCGTCCCATACTTGCGCAGGGTCTCGACGCGCGGGTTTTGCCCGATGGCCTTGTGAAGCGCGCGCACCGCCGGCAGAAACGCTGGATCGGCCGGCAGAGGACGCTTTTGCCTTCGCACCAGGAGGGCCTTCAGCCGTTTACTGCCCATGACCGCGGCCAGCCCACCGCGGGCGGCGAAACGGAAAGGCTGTCCGCGGGCATCGGTCACGCAGATGGCGGAGGCCGGCAGTTGCATCTCGCCGGCCGGCCCGATCACGGCCATGGCATAACCATCGCCGTATTCGGCGTTCAACCGCCGCACACATTCTTCGGTATCCAGCCCCCAGTACGCGTCCGCCGGCAGGATGCGCACTGCATCCGCCCCGTCCATCACCACGATGCCGGGTTCCGCCAGCGCGCCGTACAGGATGACCGCGCGGCAGTCCAGCCCGGCCAGCGCGTTGGCCAGTTCGCCGCCGGCATTGCTCTCCTTGATGCCGCCGGTCAGCGGGCTTTTCCCGCCCACCGACAGCCGGCCAGCCGAGGAGATCGGCCAGCCGGCGAAGGGGCCGTTGGTGAAGATCAGCGGGTTCTCGGGCCCCAGGGGGTCCGTACCGGGGTCACATTCATCGCTCAACATGCGGGCGATAAAGTGCCGGCCGGCGCTCAAGACGTCTTCCACCTCTTCGCGAACGACGCGGTTGGTATGCAGGTCAATTCTCACCACGAACATGGGTATCCTCTCCGATCACGCCGTGCAGTGGAATGGGAAACAGCGGGAGACTTACCCTGGGGCCGGCGATATCGGCCACCGGCGTCCCGGTCTCCTGCGCCAGGAGATGGCACACCAGATCAGCACAGGTCCGCCCTTGACAGAGGCCCATGCCGGCGCGCGTCAGCATGCGCACCATGCGCAAGGTGCTCGCACCTTCGCGCACGATGCGCCGGACGTCCCCCACCCGCACCTCCTCACAGCGGCAAAGGATGGTATCATCTTCCACCGGAAAGGGGACGCTGTCAAACGGATAGGGGAACACGTAGGAGAGGAACTGCGCCATAGCCCTCTGCCGGCGCAGTTTCGCGCCCAGCGCCTTCACCTGGTCATCCGCTACATCCACGCCCAGGCGGCGCGCGGCGCCCCATCCTGCCAGCTTCCCCTCCAGCAGGGCCACATCCTTCCCCTGAATGCCGGCGGCGTCGCCGGCCACGAACACGCCCGACAGCGTCGTCTCGCACCAATCATCCCGTAGAGGAACCCATCCCCCCAACGGCGCGACATAGCGGTGCTCGCACCCGATCATGCGCGCAAGATGGTTGAAGGGCTGGAACCCATAGCCCAGGCAGACCGTGTCCACCGCAAAGGAGTGCGTGGGAGTCCCATTCGGCCAGCCGATCACGGCCCTTTCCACCCCATCGGCTCCCTCGGCCCGCAATATGATCTTGCCCCAGTGCACGGGGACGCCGGCCCGCAGGATGGCCGCCCATGCGCCCAGCCCTTCCCGCATGCGCTCCCCTTGGCCCATCAGCGCCGTCAGCCGGCGCAAAGCCTTCCATGGAAAAGGCGCCGCGTCCACAACCCCCACCACTTGTGCGCCGCCCTCCAGCAGATGGCGTGCTAGGACCCACTGCAGAGGGCCAGTCCCGCACAGGAGCACTCGCCGGCCCGGCAGTACCCCCTGATGCTTGATCATGGTCAGCGCGCCGCCGGCCATCATCACGCCGGGCAAATCCCAGCCCGGGAAGGGCACCGGCCGGTCATAGGCGCCGGTGGCGATGATCAATGTCCGCGCCCACAGCCGGCGCTCCCCGCCGCTCCTCCGGTATACGGCCACCTCAAATCCATCAGGTTCCGGTGTGATCCCCCACACCTGGGTGTCCATCAGCCGGCCCAGCTCCGCGTGCGCAAACGCCGCGATGAGCGAGCGTCCCTCTTCCGACGGTGCCGGCTTCGCCCGCAGGGTGGACTGCTTGAAATACTGCCCTCCTGGCAGTGGCGCGGCATCGATGACCAGGGCGGACAGGCCCAGCCTGGCGAGTTCGAGCGCGGCCGCCATGCCGGCCGGCCCCGCCCCAATCACGATGGTGTCCCAGCGCGTCCCTCCGCCCATGCTCACGCCTCCTTCGCCTGGTCCGTGCGAATCACCATACCCGGCTCAACAGGCGTCACACAGGCGCGCACCTTCTCCCCATCGCCGAGGGTAACCTCACATTCGAAGCAGATCCCTTGTCCGCAGAACAGCCCGCGCCGGCTTCCCAACACCTTCGAGCGGTTGAAAGAGCGGTAGCCCAGGGAGACGAGCAGGGCGGCAATGGTCTGGCCGGCCGGCGCCTCCACCTCGCGCCCATCCACCACTACCCGCACGATATCCATGATCCCTCTGCCTCCTCACGCCGCCCGGGCAAAGCGCGCCGGCGAGTACAGCGAAAGGTCCATCGGCGGCTCCTCGCCGAGCATCATGCCGGCCACCCAATCGCTCAGCACCGGTATCGTCGAAATGGTCTGCAGACATGCGCCGTACACGAACAGGTTCTCCCAGCCCGGCATTGGGCCGACCACCGGCTCATCGTCCGGCGTGAAAGCGGTCGGCACACCCCACCCCCGCAGGACACGCACCCTGTGCAAACCTGGGTAGAGCGCCAGCAGATGTGCGGCCATGCCGGCCACCCCCCAAACCGAACACCCTCGACGGATGGTGTCCGTGCGGGTCACCGCCTCGGTCACCAACAGCGCGCCGTCCGGCTCTACAGAGAACCCGACCGAAACGGCCCTCTGCTTACCGTGGATTTGCTCATAAAAATCGGCCATGCCGATGGTGTTCCGCAGGGCCATCGGCACGCGTTCGGTGATAAAGGCCTCGGCATGGGTAAAATGAATGGGCACGGTTTCCCCGATCATCGCCAGCAGTTTCGGCGTCCAGGCGCCGGCCGCCACCATCACCCGGCCGGCGGAAAAGCGTTCGGCCGGCGTCTCCACGCTGACCACGCGCCCGCCGGCGGCTTTCATCCCGACCACCGGCGTGCCGGCGCGGATATCCGCACCGAGCCGGCGGGCCGCCTGGGCATAGGCCCAGCAGAAATGAAAGGGATTGAGAAGCCCTTCCTGGCCATAGGCGGCGCCCAACAGGCCGGCGGTGTTCAGGAGCGGTTCCGCTCTCTGAAGCTCTTCCCGGTCCACCATCGCGGTGGGGATGCCGTTCTCGCTCAGGATGCGGGCGCGCTGGGTCCACGTGTCCCAGAGGTGCGGAGAGGGGATCAGACAGAAGTAGCCTACCATCCGCCAGGAGAAGGCATGGCCCAGCTCCTCTTCTAGTGTGGAGAGGCGCTCCAGCCCCGCCCGTACCAGGTACAGATTGAGCGGGTCCAGATGACCTTCGATGGTCTGGGCGCGGCCGGAACAGGCGGCGGAAGTGCCTCCGCCTAACTCGCCGGCTTCCAGCAGTAAAGTTCGCGCACCGCGCCGCGCCAGATGATACGCCGTCGAGAGGCCTATCATCCCCCCACCGATAATGATCACGTCATACGTTGGGCTCATCGGCCATCCTCGCCCTTTCCGCGGACGCTAATGCGCCGCGATCTCATCCGCCAGCACCAGCACCTCGTCCAGTATTGCCAGGCCCTCTTGAAGCTCCGAAGGGCCAACACACAGCGGCGGAATGGGGAAAATGTAGTTCCACTTGGCAAAGCAGTGCATGCCCCGTTTCCTCATCTCCGACGACAGCTTGGCCGCCAACATGGGATCACCAGAGGGCGGCAGGCCGGGGAGGGGAGAGAGCGGTTCCTTGGTCTCGCGATCCTTCACCAGCTCAATGCAGGCGAACAACCCGATGCTTCGGACATCACCGATGGAAGGATGCTTTTCCTTCAGCTCTTCGAGGCCCTCTTTCAACATATTGCCCATGTGACGGGCATTCTCGATGAGGCCATCCGCCTGATAGGCCTCGATAGCCGCCACACCCGCCGCCACACACACCGGATGGCTGTTATTCGTCAATCCCATGGGGAGGCGCCGGTTGTCAAAGTACTCTGCAATGGGTTTGGACACAATCACGGCGCCCAGCGGCACATAGCCAGATGTGATGCCCTTCCCCATTGTCATGATATCCGGTGCAACGCCCCAGTGTTCCACCGCAAACCATTTTCCTGTCCGGCCGAAGCCGCTCATCACCTCATCATCAATCAGCAGGATGCCGTAGCGGTCGCACATTTCCCGGATGCGGGGCCAATACTCATCAGGCGGGATGATAATGCCGTTGCTCCCTGTAACCCCTTCCAGCACAATGCCGGCAATATGGTCGGGGCCCTCAAGCTGGATCATGTGTTCCACATGATCAATGCACTCCCGATGGCAGGTTTCGCGGGTCCACCCGAAGGGACAGCGATAGCAATAGGGGTCAAGGAAGTGAACCACGCCGGGGATCAAAGGCTCCACCGGATGGCGGTAGGGGTCACCTGTGAGCGCAAGCGCGCCGGCCGTGGCCCCGTGGAAAGAACGGTAGCGCGCGAGAATTTTGTGCCGGCCAGTGACCAGGCGAGCGAACTTGATGGCATTCTCATTGGCCTCCCCTCCTCCGGTGGTAAAGAGGGTCTTGCACAAGCTGCCCGGCGTGATCTCGGCCAGCAGTTGTCCCAGCCGGCCGCGTGGTTCCGTGGCAAACCCAGGCCACGCAAACGCCAGGCGTTCCGCCTGCTCTTGAATGGCGCGGATAATGCGCTTGTTGCCAAACCCCGCGTTGAGGTTCATCAGTTGAGAGGAAAAATCAAGATAGCGCTTTCCTGTCACATCCCAAAAGTACGCGCCCTGACCATGGGATACCGGGATGGGATGAACCTGACTCTGCACCGACCAGGTGAAAAACGTGTACGTCCGGTTCAATTCGACGATCTCTTCGGCTTCCATTGCCTTTTGCTCCTTGAGATCACAGACTAATAGCCCTGGGAATGAGAGGTCCAAGGGATTCGCGCAAAATGGTGGCCAACCAGAGGCTCGTTGGAGAGTACTTTACGCGCCGGCAAAAAGAGACGCTTGCTGCTTTATACACTGTAACATGCATTATATAAGCCCGGTGGACGTTGTGGACACGA
>JACIWP010000029.1 GCA_014360855.1 Anaerolineae bacterium | reverse complement strand
GCTAAAGCGCCGTGACAGGCGGGGACTTTCCGCCGGCGTAGGGAAACCGTCGCGCGATCATCATGTCGGACCTCCCCCGGACGGCTACACTGGTATCAGGAATGCCCTTTACCATCCCCTTCCGAGGAGGTGTTATGTTCTCCGACCGCATCGGGAAGATCCAAAAGGCACGGCTGTACGCGCTGGAGCCGGAGCGCTTCACGGTGAGCGGGGAATCGGTAAGCGTGCGGGGAGACCACGGGGACTATATCTTGACGAGACGGGATGATGGGGGATGGGCGTGCACGTGCGGCTATTATCGCCGGCACCGCTGGTGCGCCCATACCCTGGCGTATGAATGGTATACCGGCCTGCGGCCTGGCCTCATGTAGTTCTGCACGACAATCTGGCCGGTCCTGATCCGGCGGGGAACCAAAAAGGCCCGCGAGGTGGTTTCGCGGGCCTTTTTCGCATCCCTTGGCCAGGGGTTATTCTTCCGGACGCTTCGGCATGGCGGTGAGCTGGACGCTGAGGCGAGCGAAATGGCTCTGCTCGGGCCCTTCGCCGGCGCCGTAGACCATCTCCTTGATCTCCGCCCGCACCCGCAGGGTGCTGGTCTCCAGCGTGAAGACCTTGCCCGGCTCGGCCAGAATGGCCTCCCCCTTGGGCGCCAGCCGCGTGCGCAGTTCGGCATCCTCGAAGGCGTACTGGCTCATCAGGACCTTGGTCACGGTGCGGATATCGCTCTTGTCGAAGAGCCAGACCTCGAAGGCGGTCACCAAGCTGGGCGTGCCCTCGCCCAGGGTTTCGGAGATGCCCATGCCGCATTCGCCAAGGAATTCCCCGGAGGGCGTCTCAATGGCGAAGCTCTCGTCGAAGCTGTCATCTCCCAGGTTATAGGTCGAGGTGAAGGTGCCCAGGGTCGAAATCGGCGGGGCGGCCGGCGCGGGAGCGGCCGGCGCGCCAGGCACGGCTGTCGGGGCCGGCGCGGGGCCAGCGGCCGGCTGGGCCACCTGCACCCCACGGCGCTTCTGGAGGTAGCTCCACCCCAATGCGGCCGCGGCGAGCAGGATCGCGATGCCGATGAGCACGCCGCAGATGGCAACCAGATTCGCGAGGATGCCCTTGCGCGGCGCCGGCGCGGTTTCCGCACCCGGCGGGGTCGGCTGAGCAGAAGGGGTAATGCCCAGGTCGCGCGCTAGCGCGGCGATACGCTGGGCATCCGAGCCGCGACCCTGACGCATGTATTCGGATTGGAGATTGGTGAGGATGGCGGCCAGTTCGTCGGGGGGCCAGCCGGCCAGCCGCTGGCGCGCTTGGTCCAGGTCATGGGTCACGAAATAGGAGTCGGCCACCATCGTGACATAGGCCAGCTTGTGCTCGGCGCGCAGATCAATCGGGTCGGTGTCATAATACTCGACCGGCCACAGCCACCAGCCGATGACCAGCCAGCCCAGCAGGAGGCCGGCCAGGAACGCGGCAAGGGCGATCACAATGGTTGCTTTCTGCCCGCTGATCCGCATGACATCCCCTCCTGGCGTGCGTAATGTACTGCCGGCTGGGACTGGGCCGGCAGAGGTTGACAAGGGCTACCGCAGATCGTGCATTAGCGATCGCAAGGGTATTGTAGCACATTCCGAAATTGAGCGTCAAGGTTCGGACGGGGCCGGCGGCAGGAATTAATAATAAAAAACCAGGCCTGCTGGGCAGGCCTGGCAGATATATAGGCGCGCCGTGCCTATTGCTGGCGGTAGTACGTTTCGATAATCTCCTTCTCCAGGTCATAATGCCGCTGAAGCCACTCCACCGCCGCGTCGGCCTGTCCCTGGATGACCGCTTCACACATCCCGCTGTGAATCTGCCGCTCCGCCTCAATCCAGCGCTGGTTCTGCTCCGGTGAGCCTTCCAGGAAGCCGCGCAGGCGCAGGGTCTTGGGCACCATGTCCAGGAGCGTTTTGAGCAGTTGCACCAGGATAGGGTTGCCGGTAGATTCAGCGATGGTCAGATGGATGCGGTCATGCGAGGAGCCAGTAGGCCGGCCCTCCATCGCCGCGGCATACTCCGCCAACTGGTCCACCGCCAGGTATGCGGCGAGAGCCTCGTTCAGTGCCCGGCGGTGTTCGTCGGTGATGTTCTGCGCGGCCAGCAGGACGATCTCCTTTTCCAGGAGGAAGCGGGCCTGGAGCAGGTGCAGGCGCATTTCCTTCTGGAGCGCAGTGGACAGGGAGGCGATATCCATCCCGAAGTCGAACTGGGGCTTGGGCTGTTTGATGAAAGTGCCCTCGCCGGCGCGCCCCTCGACCAGTCCCATGGCCGCCAGGGACTGCAGGGCCTCGCGTACCGAGGAACGGCTGACGCCCAGCATCTCCATCAGCCGGCGCTCCGAGGGCAGTTTGTCACCCGGTTTCAGTTCACCCCGCTGGATCAATGAGACGAGCTGTTCAATGATCGAGTCCACCACGGTGACGCGCCGGGGCGGCAGTAACGGCAGTGGTTTCTGTTCGCGTTTTCTCTCTCGCATATGCTTCCTGCCCTCGCACGATGCGGCCCTCACGGCCGGCGAATCATGTATACACCCATAATATACCAGAATCTTGCAGTATGTCAATTTATGCGCCATGCGCATGACGGATGGTCTGACCTGTGCGCTTTTTGCCACCTGGGGAAAGTCGTGGGGGCGAGGCATGCCTCGCCCCACAATAATTATTCGTACCGCAGGGCGGATACGATATCCATACGGGCGGCCTGGCGCGCCGGCAGAGAGGCGGCCGCAACCCCCAGCAGGATGCCGGCGGCGATCGCCAGCAGGATGCCGGCCAGCGGGAAGCTGAATGGCATCGGGAAGCCGCCGGCGTTCAGGGCGTCGTTCAGCACATAACCCAGCCAGACGCCGGCGATCAGGCCAAAGGCTGTGCCTAGCGCGGAGAGGAGCAGGCTCTCCGAGCGAATGATGCGGCGGATCTGCCGGCGGGTGCTCCCGATCGCCCGCAGTAGGCCGATCTCCCGCGTCCGCTCGATGATGTTGATGGCTAGGGTGTTCATCATCCCCAGCAGGCTCGGAGCCACCAGCGCCAGCGCAATGATGAACAGCATGGCGAAACTGGCTTGGGAAGCCTGCATCGTGCTGGCGCGGTAATCCTCCGAGTCAAACAGGGCGAAGTTGGGGAAATCCTCCAGCCGCTGTTTCAATGCCTCGCGCACCGCTGCGCGGTCCGCGCCCGGCTGGACGTTCGCCATGATGAGCACATCGCTGGTGATATGGAAGTCCCGCTCCAGGTTCTGGTGGGAGATGTAGCCAGTGGCCAGCTTGGCGTTCAGGAAGTCCACGCCGATACCCACCACCTGGTAGTCCTGCGGGCCTTCCGGCGTCTGCAGGGTAAGGGTCTGCCCGACCTTCACGCCGGCCTGCAGGGCATATACCCCGTTCACGATGATGGCGCGGCCCTGGCCAAGCGCCTCGAACGCGGTCGTCGGGTCGCCGGCGCTGAAGATGAGGCCGGAGAGCTTCGGATATGTCTCTGGGTCAATCGCTACTAACTGCAGAACCGCTCCATCCACGACCGTTTTGCCCAGGCGGAGGGTGCTCACTTCTGCAACGCCCGGCGTTTCCTTGATAGACTGGGCCAGCTCCGGGGCCGCGCCGAGGTTGCCGGCGCTCAACACCATGGCGGACGGCATCACCAGGAAGTCAGAGCCAAGCGAGGCCCGGATATATTGGTCGAGACCCAGGTACACGCTGGTGGTCAGGCTGGCCGTCGCCACCACAATGGCGATGCTGATCATCACCGTAGAGGCCGTGATAGCCGCCCGCCCGGGCTGTCGAGCCAGGTTGCTCCTGGCGAGATGGCCCTCCCGTTGGAGCAGGAATGCCAGCGCCGTGCTGAGAAGCATGGCGAAGGGGTTGACCAGCGCCGGCGTGACCAGCACCATGCCGGCCAGGAAGGCGATCAGGCCCAGTGCAGATAAGGCGAGATTGCGGGACACCAGGCCGACGACAGCCACCGCCAGCAGGCCGGCACCGATAATGGTGCGGGCGCGGGCAACCCTCTTCTCCGGGCGGATGAGCATGGGCCGCAGGGCATCCAGCGGCGTCACGCGCGCGGCGGACAGCGCCGGCCACAGCCCACCAATGAGGGTCACCCCAACGCCCATACATATAGCTATGAGCAGGTTCGTCAGACTGAAGATCGGCTCACCCAACTCCATGCGCAGGAAATCGCGCGCCACCGGCCGCAGGAGGGCCAGGGTCACCTCCGCGAGGAGATAGCCGGCGGCCAGGCCGGCCGCAGTCCCCAGCACCCCCTGCACCAGGCTCTCGGTCAGTATCAGGCGCAGGACAGAGCGCCGCGTCGCCCCGATGGCGCGCAGTAAGCCGATGTCATGGCGCCGCTCAGCCACTACTGTGCGGAAGGTGTTGAAGATAATGAACCCGCCCATAATCAGCGCCAGGATGCCGATGACCTGGAAGAATTTCTCGCCGATTTCCATGCTGGTCATAAATTCCTGGCCGAACTCCGGCAGGACCGTGCTGTAGCCGGCCCCCAGCCGTTCCAACAGCCGCTCTTTCACGGCCTCCCGCTCCTGGCCGGCCTCCACCAGCACCTCAATGCCGTTGATGTACCCTTTGAGATTCAGCACGCGCTGGGCGGTCTCCAGCGGCATGTATACCTCTTCCGCGCCCGGCAGGGCGACCGTGTGCACCGTGCCCACAATCCGCAGATGAAGCTGACCTTCGGCCGCCGGCAGGATGAACTCATCACCGACTCTCAATCCAAGCTGTTCTGCCAAAGAGGCCGGGATCACCACGACATCTGCATCGCCCGGCTCCAGCCAGCGCCCCTCTGCCAACGGATAGGAGCGAGTCTGATGGGCTGGCTCCAGCTCCAACCCCACGACGGTGACGGAGTTCACTCGTGGGCCGGCGGTCTCGGTTGTTGGCAGAAGGACAGCCTGGCGCAGAAGCCCCCCTGCCCGCGCCACACCCTCGGTGGACCGCACTACATCCAGCACGGACGGGCTGAATGGACTGCCGCTCACATGTCCAATGGTGATATCCACTTCGCCGGCGGCAGAAAGCATATTCTGCCGGAACGCCTGCATCATGGTCGGCAGGAGACTGCTCAGCCCCGAGAGGATCATCACCCCGATGGCAATGGCCAGCGTGGTGAGAATGGTGCGCATTCTCCTGCCCGAAAGATACCGCCATGCCAGCATGAGATACAGGGTCATATTCGACTCCTTTCAGCGCAGGGTTTCCATGCGCTCATGGAGGGCCTGTGCCTCCTGCTGGTCGCCGTTCCCCGTCAGGAGGGTTTCGTCGACAATCCGGCCGTCCTTCAGGAAGACGATGCGGTCCGCGTAGGCGGCTATGCGCGGGTCATGGGTGACCATCAGCACCGTGCGCCCCCACTGATTGACCGTCTGGCGCAGTAAGTTCGCGATGTCATCGCCGGCGCGCGTGTCCAGGTTGCCGGTCGGCTCGTCTGCCAGGATAAGCGCCGGCTCCGTCACCATGGCGCGCGCGATAGCCACTCTCTGCTGTTGGCCGGCCGACAACTGATCGGGACGGTGGAGCAGGCGCTCGCCCAGGCCCATGCGCTCCAGCCATTCCACCGCGCGCTGGCGTGCCTCCTTGGCCGGCACACCGTCCAGCAACAGCGGCAGTGCCACGTTTTCCAGTGCCGTCAGCACGGGGATGAGGTTGAAGAACTGGAAGACGAAGCCGATCTTGCGCCGGCGCAGGAGCGTCAAAGAGTCATCATCCAATTGTGTGAGGTCCTGGCCGGCCAGCACTACCCTTCCCTCCGTCGGGCGATCCAGCCCGCCGATCAGGTGCAACAGCGTGGATTTGCCGCATCCGCTGGGTCCCATCACGGCCAGGAATTCCCCTTCATTGACGCTGAGGTTGACGTGGTCGAGCGCGGTGACAGCGGTTTCCCCACTGCCGTAAATACGGGTGAGATTTTCGGTTTGGACGATCTTCATGGCGCACGCTCCTTGGGTATACTATCTGGGATAGAAGGGAAGGATTTGGGCGGCCGGCCGCGCCGGCGCATAGGCGGTTCTGGCAATGGCTGTCGGCGCACCTCATCCAGCCGGGCTTCCAGCATATCGAGCCAGCGCAGGTCGGCTTCCAGATGCATGATCGCCTTATCGTGCAGGAGGATCACCCCCAGTTCTCGAGTGGGGTCGGCTTCTGCCCGCTGAGCGGTGACCCGGTGGAGTTCGCGATAGAGCGCGGCCCGCTGGGACTGGAGGATGCGTCTGGCCAGGCCCTCGTCAATGGAGAGGGCCAGCATGCACTTCAGGAAAATATCGTCGTGGAGGGTGGGCTGGACCTCCTCGCTTTGGAGCCAGGCGAGGAGTTCGGCCCGGCCGGCAGGAGTGATGGCGAACACGTGCTTCTCCGGCCCGCCGCCTTTCTCTACGGCTTCCTCACACACCAGGCCGGCCCCGGCCAGGCGCGCCAGAGTGTTGTAGACCTGGGCCGGCTTGAGATCCCAGTTCTCCGCGCCGCCTACCAGCGCCTGCAGACGAGCATGCAGTGCATACCCATGTTCCGGCTGTTGGGCCAGCAGGCCAAGGATGGCGTACCGAACCGACATAACATCCCTCCCGCCGTTGATATAAAATGTATAACACAGTGAATAGTTTTTGTCAAAGCGCCGAACGCGCGAGGACCAGCGGGAACTCCATCCAGCCCTCGAAGGGGGCCAGGCTCCTTCTGCCAGGCTTAACAGAGCGTATGGCTGTGCGCAAACCCCTACCGGCGCGGGAGGGGCAGACCGCCGAAAATTGTGCGGCGCTCGTCTCGCACGCCGGCCGGCACCCACCCCGCCCCGTTCTTTTAAAATTTCAATTTTAATCTTTCAGTTGACAAACGCCGGTGGGTGTTGTAAAATGTATGTAGTGTTGTGATATCATGTGCATCACCATATGTAGGTTGGCCGAGGGTCTCGGGCAACAGGGTTTCGACATGCGACCTGCCAGGACAGGGAAAACAAGCTCATGCGGCTGGAATGGATTGGCGGCCTGACCGGCTCGCCGGCAATGATACTGGACAATCCCCTCGCCCTAATATTCCTCGCCCTCGCCCCGCTGTTCGTCATTTTCATTTTCTGGCTGTACCGGGAGGAAATGTCCATTATCCGCCGGCGTCTTCCGCTCTTCCTTTTGACGCTGGCCACCGCCATCCCTGCCCCCTTGCTCCTGCGCTTCTCCGACGCTTCCGCGCCGGCCGCGTCTGCCCCCGCCCCCTTGCTGGCATCCATGCCGTTATTGATGGCCGCGCTTTGGCTGGGACGTGCGCCGGCCGCGCTGGCCGGCGGCATCAGCGGCCTCGTCTATGCCCTCTCTGCCGGCGCGCCCAGCCTGCACCCACTGCTCGGCGCCCTGGCCGGCTTCGTGCTGGCCTGGTGCCTGCGGCAGTCCCGCCGCGGGCCGCTGTTCACCCTGCTCCGCCAGCCGCTCCTCACTGCACCGCTGATTAGCCTGCTCCTCTGGCCACTGCCGCTGTACGCCTACCTGGTAAATCCTGCTCTGTGGGCCGGCCTGCTGGCGCCGGCGGTCCCGCCGGCCGGCCAGATCATCCCGGCGCTTGCCGGCGCGCTCCTGCTCGGCGGCCTGGCACAGCTTCTGCTCGCCCTTTCCCCCACACTGCGCCAGAACATCCGCTCGGCGGGGGAAAGCACACCCCAGCGGACACTGGCCGGCAGTCTGCGCGCCCGGCTGATGCCGCTGATCACCATCATCGCGCTCATCTCCATCATCGCCCTGTACGCCGCCAGCACCCGCATCGCCTTCGAACAAACCCTGAGCCGCATGGAGAACTCCGCCGGCGACATCATCCGCGCGCTGGAGGGCACCGTGCAGGCCGGCCTGGAAGGCCTGGACTCCGCTACCGCCGCCGGCCGCTTTGCCGACATCCCCATTGACCAGTGGGCCGGCGCGCTGGGGGCGGTCGAACTGGCCAATGCGCCTTTCCAGGCCATCATCCTGCTGGACCAGACCGCCAACATCGTCGCGGTGCGTTCCCTGGGCGAAAGCGCCGGCACACCGCCATTGAATGAGGCAGAGGCCGCCGCTATCGCGGACGCTATCGCGCAGGGACATACCGTGTTAAGCCGCACTTACCGCTGGGCGGACGGCCAGCCGGCGGTTGCTCTGGCCGCCCCCCTGCTCGACCGGCGCGATCGCCAGGTGCGTGGGATGCTCATCGGACGGATGCTCCCACTCCGACAGCCGGCCGTGGAGGCGGCGCTCTCCTTGCGCCAGGGAAGCGACACCGCCGACCGCATGTATCTCATTGACGACCGCGGCAGTGTCCTCTTCGCCCTCGGCGCCCCTCCTGGCACTTCCACCTGGGTGGCCAATTCTGAACCTCTGCGCCGCTTCCCGGTGCGAGCCGGCCAAGCATATGCCGAAAACGGCGCGGCCGGCCAGCCCCAGCTCACGTACTGGCGGCGCATTGATCGCCTCGGCTGGCACCTTGTGATGGAGACCGATCAGGGCACGATCATGCAGTCCGCCGGCCAGCTGGCACGCCCCCTGCTGTTCCTGCTCACCGGGCTTTTCGCCATCCTGGCCGCCGGCATGGTCTGGGAAGTGCAGAGCCAACTGCATCCGCTGGGACAGATCGCCCGGGCCGCCGCACGCATCGCCGCCGGCGAACTGAACACGCCCCTGCCCGACGCCGACCAGCGTGGGGATGAGATCGGCGAACTGGTGCGGGCCATCAAGCGCATGACCATTGGGCTGGGCGCCGGCGTCGAGGAGCTGGCGCGGTTGGTCGAAGTCAGCCAGAACGTCTCCGCCCGGGCTAACCTGGAGCACACCGTGGGCATCCTGCTTCGCGCCGTCACCCGAGGCATGGAAGCACACACCGCCGGCATGTACCTGATCGGCACCGGCGGCGTCATCTGGAAGCGGTTTATGGAAGGAGAGGGCAACCTGCCGGCCGATTTGGAGCTGTACCTGGAGCAGATGGCCGGCCAATCCTGGCGCAGAGCACGACAAATCATCGTCAGCGATGTGCGCGAGGAACGCGGCGATGTGCCCCTCGCCCTGATGGAGCGCGCCAGCGTCGCCGCATTCGTCATGCTCCCCATGCTCCGCGAGGGCCGCAACCTGGGTGCGCTGTGGGCGCTGTGGCCGGCGCCGCGCCCCTTCTCCACCTCGGACGTGCATTTCCTGTCGGCCCTGGCCAGCCTGGGCGGCATCATGATCGAGAACAACCGCATTTATCACGCGGTGGAAAGCGAACGCAGTCGCCTGGCCGCCATCCTGAACAGCACTCCCGACACCATTCTGGTGCTCGACGCCGAGGGGCGTCTGCAGTTGGCAAACCCGGCCGCCGAAGAACTGCTCGAATTCAACTTCCAAGAGCGCGTCGGTACCCCTCTGCCGGAGCTGATCAGCGACGATTCCCTCTTCCGCATGCTCTCTGACATCGCGCGCGGGCGCGGTCCCACCACCATCGAGCTGGAGCGGGACGGCCGCCGGCTGTACGTCAGCGCCTCCCCCATCCGCCTGAGCGGGAAAACGACCCCGCAGGGATGGGTGCTGGTCATGCGCGACATCACCGACTGGAAGCGCCTGGACGAACTGCAAACCGATTTCGTCCACACCATCGCCCACGATATGAAAAGCCCGCTCACCTTCGTGCGCGGCTACGCCTCCATGCTGCGCGATGAGGCTGTGAGCGAGCGCCAGCTCGAATACATTGAGAAAATCCTGAAGGGCATTGACGACCTCACCCAACTCATCAATGAACTGACCGAGCTGGCGGAGGTCTCCAATAAGATCGGCATGACCATGACCCCTGTCCAGCTCGTCACCCTGGTGAGCGAGGTCGCCGAGAACATGCGCACGTACGCCGAGGGCAAGGGGTTGAGCTTCTTGGTGGAACTGCCGGCCGACGCGCCTATGGTCATCGGCGACCCGGACCGGCTCAAGCGCGCTGTCCGCAACCTCATTGATAACGCCATCAAGTACACCATGGCGCCCGGCTGGGTGAAGGTCTCCGTGCAGGAAATGGCTTCTGCGGTGGTGATCAAGGTGGCGGACTCGGGCATCGGCATTTCGCAGGCCGACCGCCGGCGCATCTTCGAGAAATTCTACCGAGTGCGCCGGCGCGAGACCCTGCACATCCACGGCACCGGCCTCGGCCTGGCCCTGGTAAAAGAAGTGGCAGAACAGCACGGCGGACAGGTGTGGGTGGAAAGCGAGGTCGGCGTCGGGAGCATCTTCTACCTGGCCATCCCCAAGGACCGCCGGCTGGCCGATGTCCTGGAAGAGACGACCTTCCTGCATCCCGCTGGGACACCTTCGCCGGCGCGCGAGCCGGCGCCGCCGGCCAGCCATCCCCCTGCTCCGCCGCGTCCGATCAGCCGGCCATCGCGCTAACGTTCACATCATCCCGGAAGCCCTGCGGAAAGGATATCAGAAAACGTGTCACTCCAGATCGGTATTGTGGGCCTTCCCAATGTGGGCAAATCCACGCTCTTCAATGCCCTGACGCGCGCCCAGGCCGCCGTCGCCAGCTACCCCTTCACCACCATTGACCCCAACGTGGGCGTTGCCGAGGTGCCGGACGAACGACTGCACCGCGTGGCCGGCGTGGTCCGTCCCAAGCGCGTTGTGCCGGCCGCTATCGAGTTCGTGGACATCGCCGGCCTGGTCAAAGGTGCCTCGCGCGGCGAGGGCTTGGGCAACCAATTCCTGGGCCACATCCGCAACGTGGATGCCATTGCCCTCGTCCTGCGCTGTTTCGAGGACCCCGATATCCCACACCAGTTCGGCGAGATTGACCCCCTGCTGGATATGGAAACGGTCAATTCCGAACTCATCCTGGCGGATATCCAGAGCGTGGACCGCCGCATCGAACGGGTGCGCTCAGCGGCCAAGGCCGACCCCAAGGCCTACGCGCCCCAGCTCGCTTTCCTGCAGGCCCTGCGAGAGCACTTGAACGCCGGCCAGCGCGCCGACCGCTTCCCCTGCGGCGAACAAGAGAGCCTCTGGCTCCAGGAACTGTTCCTGCTGAGCGCCAAACCCCAGCTCTGGGTCGCCAACGTGGGGGAAGACGCCCTGCCGGACGGCGGCCCGCTGGCCGAGCGGGTGCGTCAGCGCGCCGCGCAGGAGAACATCCCGGTAGTGGTCATCTGTGCGGAGCTGGAGGCGGAGCTGGCCCAAATGGAGCCGGCGGAAGCGGAGGAATTCCGCCAGGCGCTGGGGCTGGAGCGCTCGGGACTGCACCAACTCGCCCTGGCCGGCTACCGCCTGCTGAACCTCATCACCTTCTTCACCGCTACCGGCACCGAAGAGGTGCGCGCCTGGCCCCTGCGCGCCGGCCTGACGGTCTGGGATGCCGCCGGCAAGATCCACACCGACATGCAGCGCGGCTTTATCCGGGCGGACGTCATCCCCTGGGACAAGCTGGTGGAGGCCGGCTCCTGGCAGGAAGCCCGCGCCGCCGGCTGGGTGCGTATGGAAGGCCGGGACTACATCGTGCAGGACGGTGATGTCATCCACATCCGCTTCGCGGTCTGATCCTGTCCCCTGGCGCGCGACAGGTTTGACCCGCACCTGGAGTACCGTGCGGTATAACTTTTCCAAGGCTCTCATATTTTTGCCATTCTGTGCGCTTTGTGGTATAAAGCGATCGTCTCGACGAGGGAGCGGAACGGGACTCCCTCGTTCTTTCTGCCTCTGGCCGTCGCCGCGAGCGATTTGACCGGAGGCAAACCCAAAGAAAGGAGGAAGCGAGACGGAATGCGACCCTATGAGCTGGTGTTCATTGTCGCCCCACAGCAGGACGACGAGAAGGTGCAGGCTCAGATCGACACGGTCACCAAGCGCATCGCCGGCTACGGCGGCGAAGTGACCAAGCTCTCGGTCTGGGGCAAGCGCAAGTTGGCCTACCCCATCAAGAAGTTCCGCGAAGGCCACTACGTCGTCGTCCAGATGCAGATGCCCGCCGAAGCGGTGAAACAGCTCGACCGCGACCTGCTCATCTCGGAAAACGTCATCCGTCATCTCATCGTCCGCCTAGACGAGGAATGAGATGAGGCCCCTCTTCAGACCGCTGGGCATTTTCCCGCTTTCCTGAGGAGACAGCCGTGGCGCGAGGATTGAACAAGGTCATCGTGGTGGGCGACCTGGGACGGGACCCAGAGCTTCGCTACACGCCGGAGGGCAAAGCCGTGGCCGCGTTCAGCCTGGTGGCGCGCCGGCAGTGGCTCACCGCCGACGGCACCCCACAGCAGGCCGAGGAATGGTTCAACGTCATCGCCTGGGGGACCAAGGCGGAGCGCTGTAAGCAGTGGTTGAGAAAGGGCAACCGCGTCTACATCGAGGGCCATCTGCAAACCCGCACATGGGTTGGCCAGGACCATTTGCGGCGCGTGCGCACGGAGCTGGTGCTTTCCGAGATGATACCCTTTGCCGCTATCGAGCCGGCGCCGGCAGTGGATGACGCGTCCGGGACGTTCCCCCAGCACATCAACAAGGTGATGGTCATCGGGCTGGTGGAGACAGAACCGGAGGTGCGCCCTACCGCATCGGGAAAACTGCGGGCCAGCTTCAGCCTGGCGGCTTCCCAGAGCTGGGTCACATCGGATGGCAAGCGCTGTGAGACCACGGAATGGTTTCATGTGGTGACATGGGGCAGTCTGGCCGAGATATGCCGGCAGTGGCTGTCCCGAGGCCGGCGAGTGTATGTGGAGGGCTACCTCCACACCTACGCCTGGAAAAATCAGTTGGACCAGCCTCACTGGCGCACCGAACTCGTCGCCAGGGAAATGGTAGTGCTGGACGAACATCCATAACCCAACAATCACCCTTTGCACGTAAGGAGGGATAACCTTGGCAGAAGAACGTGAAAAAACCGCACGCCCCGGCGCCAAACCCGCCGTGGATAAGCCGAAGGCTCAGGAAGTCGAAGATCTGGACATCGTGGATGAGGAGGAGGAGCAGGAAGAAGCGCCAGAACCGCGCCCGCGCCAGGAACGTCCCCGCCGGCGCTTCACCCACCGGCGCAAGGTGTGCCTCTTCTGCGCCGAGCACATGGACTACATTGATTACAAAAACGTGGACCTGCTCTACCGCTTCATCTCCGACCGGGCCAAGATCCTCAGCCGGCGCAAAACCGGCACCTGCGCCAAGCATCAGCGCCGCCTGGCCGTCGCCATCAAGCGCGCACGCCACCTGGCGCTCCTGCCCTTCACCGACGAACACATGCGTTCATAATTCCGGAACCCCAAGGCCTCCCACGGCGCGCCGCGGGAGGCCTTGCTGAATGCCGACATATCCATCGAGGTCTATATGGCGAAGAAACCCAAAAAGCAGGACATGACGCTGACAAAGAAGCAAGAGCGACTGCGCTATCGCGATCAGCAGGCGCGCCGAAATGTGCTCCTGGGGGTGATCATCGGTGCGATAGTGGTAGCGGCCATCATCATCGCCGGCGTCATCTACGAGTACGTCTATAAACCCTCGTCACCCGTGGCGGTGGTGAACGGTGAGCGCATCTCCACCACCGAATATCAGAAGATGTACCTGTATCAGCTCGAGAACCTGAACCAGTACCTGCGCAACCTGGAGACAGAAAAAGCCCGCCTGGACCCCAATGATTCCAACGTGGCGAGCATCATCCAGTTTTACGACCAGCTCATCACCCAGGCCCAGGCCCAGCTCGCGGATCTGCCCAACTCGGTGCTGGAAGACCTGATCCAGGACCGCGTCATCCGCCAGGGCGCACGCGATGAGGGCATTGTCGTAACGGATGAAGAGGTCCAGAAGCGGATTGAGGAGCTGTTCGGGTATAATCCCAACCCGCCTACCCCCACCCCGGAGCCATCGCCGGCCCCTGGCACGACGGCGACGCCGGCCCCTACGCCCACCATCATGACGCGAGAGGAATTCAGCCGGCTCTACTCCCTGTACCTGGAGAACCTGAAGCGCACCACAGGTATGAGCGAGGCGGAATATCGCGAGGTGATTCGCGGCCTGCTCTACCGCGAGAAACTGCAGGCGCTCATCGAAAGCAGCGTCCCCACTTCCGGGGAGCAGGTGCGCGCCCGCCATATCCTGGTGACGGATGAGGAGACAGCGAAGAAGGTGCTGGAGCGGCTGAAAGCCGGCGAGGACTTCGGCAACCTCGCCCAGGAATTCTCCCAGGACACTGCCACGAAATCCATCGGCGGCGACCTGGGGTGGTTCCCGCGCGGGCAGATGGTGAAAGAGTTCGAGGATGCCGCCTTTGCGCTGGAAGTAGGCCAGATCAGCGAGCCGGTCAAGACCCAGTTCGGCTATCACATCATCCGGGTGGATGCACACGAGATGGATCGGCCGTATGACCCTGCGGTACTGAACCAGATGAAGCAGAAAGCCTTCAATGACTGGCTCCAGCAGGCCATGGAGAAGGCCAGTATCCAGCGCAATTGGTCGCCGGACAAGGTGCCGGCCACCCCCACGCCGGCCTTCTTGGGGAGCTGAAAGACATCAGCGGCGGGAGGATGTTCCTCCCGCCGCTTTCCTTTGCGGGGTCAGCCCACCAGCCGGCGGGCCTCGATCACATTGGGGATGCGCTCGATCATCGCCAGCACCCGGCTGAGCTGTGCCACACTCGTGATCTCCAGGGTGGCGGTGATGGTGGCGATGTTCCCCTTCTCGCCCGTGATGGCATGGGCAGAACTCATATCAATGCCCTCATCGGCCACCAGCGCGGCAATATCCCGCAGTAACCCGCCCCGGTTGAACGCCTTCACCACAATCATCACCGGATAGGCCTGGTCCTCCGCACTGCCCCAATCCACGGCGATCAACCGTTCCTTGTCCTGCAGGCGCAGAACGTTCGGGCAGTCCTGTCGGTGGATGGTCACGCCCTTGCCGCGGGTGACGTAGCCGACGATGGGGTCGCCGGGCAAAGGATTGCAACAGCCGGCCAGTTTGGTGAGCAAGCCGCTGGTGCCCATGACGCTGACGTCGCCGGCGGCCGGCGCGGGTTTCGCCTCGCTGAGCGCGGCCAGCTTTTCCTCCTGCTGGACCCGCAGTCGCTCGCCGGCCAGCACCTTGGTGGCGATCTGCTGGCTGTTGATATCGCCGTAGCCGATGGCGGCCAGGAAGTCATCTGCCTTCTCGTAGCCGAAGGCCATCGCCAGCTCGTCAATATTGGTATCCTCGGCGTTGAGCCGCTTCAGCTCCCGATCGAGGATCTCTCGGCCGAGCTGGATGTTCTGCTCGCGATCCTGCCGGCGGAACCACTGCCGGATCTTACTGCGCGCCCGGGAGGTCTTGACGTAGTTCAACTGGGGGTTGAGCCAGTCCCGGCTGGGGCCGCCCCGCTTGGCAGTGATGATCTCGACCTGGTCGCCGTTCTGGAGCTGATAATCCAGGCTGACGATGCGGCCGTTGACGCGCGCCCCGCGACAGCGGTGACCGATCTCGGTGTGCACGTGATAGGCGAAGTCCACCGGCGTCGCGCCGGCCGGCAGGTCAATCACATCGCCCTGCGGCGTGAACACATAGACCCGGTCCTGGAAGACGTCGGTCTTCAATGAGTCCACGAACTCACGGGCATCGGTAACTTCCTTGCGCCATTCCATAATCTGGCGCAGCCAGGCGATCTTGTTCTCGAAATCCACATCGCGCTTGGTAAGCTGTTCCTTGTAACGCCAGTGGGCGGCAATGCCGTACTCCGCTGTGCGGTGCATCTCCCAGGTGCGAATCTGCACCTCCAGGGGCTTGCCGTCCGGCCCCACCACCGCGGTGTGCAGGGAGCGATACATGTTGTCCTTGGGCGTGGCGATGAAGTCGTCGAACTCGCGCGGGATGGGCTTCCAGAGCGAATGGACGATGCCCAGCGCGGCGTAGCATTCGGCGATGGTATTGACGATGATGCGGACCGCCCGCACGTCGTAAATCTGGTCGAAGTCCACGCCCTTTCTCTGCATTTTGCGGTAGATGCTGTAGATGTGCTTCGGCCGGCTGGACACCTCCGCCTCGATGCCGGCCTCCTTCAGCCGCTGGCGCAGTATCTCGGTGATCTGCTCCAGGGTGCGCATGCGGTCCTCGCGCCGCTCGTCGATCAGGCTGGCAATGCGCTTGTAGGTGGCCGGCTCCAGATAGCGGAAGGCCAGGTCCTCCAGCTCCCACTTGATCTGCCAGATGCCCAGCCGGTTGGCCAGCGGGGCGTAGATCTCCAGCGTCTCTTTGGCAATGCGCCGGCGCTTATGTTCCGGCAGAGCGCCGAGGGTGCGCATGTTGTGCAGTCGGTCCGCCAGCTTGATGAGCACCACGCGGACGTCATCCACCATGGCCAGGAATATCTTGCGCAGATTCTCGGCCTGCTCCTCCTCCAAATCCGGCCGGCCCATATTGCGCAGCTGGTTGATGTTCTCCAGCTTGGTCACCCCATCCACCAGTCGGGCGACCTCTTCCCCGAACTCCTGGCGGATATCGTCCAGGGTGATGGTGGTATCCTCCACCACGTCGTGCAGGAGGGCCGCGGCGATGGTGGCGGGGTCCAGGCGCAGGTCGGCGAGGATGCTGGCGACAGCCAGCGGGTGCTGGATATAGGATTCGCCGGAGGCGCGGGCCTGGCCGGCGTGGGCCTGCACGGCGCGCTCATAGGCGCGGCGCACGAGCTGTGCGCCGGCGCCGCTCTTATCATCCAACTGCGATATCAACTGCTCCACATCAATCAGCTTGGTCGAACCAACCATATCCCTTCGCCTGACTGCGACCGATAGCAATCCAGTCTCCGCTCTAATCTTACATTATAGCCCGATACGCGCCGGCTTGCAACCAATCCTTTTGCTGGGTCTTACCCACTTTTGACAGTACGACGTCCTCCTGCTATTTGGTAGTTGCGAAACCAACCATAGAGCAGAGAGGGCGTCGTGACACTAAC
>JACIWP010000028.1 GCA_014360855.1 Anaerolineae bacterium | reverse complement strand
GCAGATAGTGGGGGTTCTGGAACTTGTGCCCGGCAGCGATAGGGCGCTGGGCGCCCAGGAACAGATGATCGTCGAGGTCCTGGCGGAGCAGGTCGGGCTGATTGTGCAGAATGCCCGGCTCCTGGCGGAGCGGGAGCGCCGGCTTTCCGAGCTGGCTACCCTGGCCAATCTGGCGCACGCCATCAGCGCGGTGTTGAATCGGGATAAGGTCTCTCAGCTCATCCTGGAAAGCATGATGGGGCTGACCGACGCAGATAGCGCGGCCCTGTTCCTGCGGGCGGAGGATGGGCTGGTGCTTCAGGCGTCGCTGAGCCGGCAGGCCCGGGAGAATGAGCCGCAGGAGCGCTTTAACCTCGAGCAGGCGGAGGCCGTTATGCAGAGCGGCGCTCCTCTGGCATTGACGGCGCCATCACCGACTGGCCGGCATATGCTGAACCTGCCTCTGCGCGTCAAGGATAAACTGCTGGGGGTAGTGCAGTTGACGCGGCGGGCGCCGACGCCTCCCTTCGCGCTGGATGATCAGCGTCTGGCGGAAGCGCTGGCGGTCTCCGCGGCTATCGCGCTGGAAAACGCCCAGCTTTACGAGGAGACGGAACGCCGGCTGGCCGAGGTCTCGACGCTGTACACCCTGGCCCAGCGCATGACCACCAGCCTGGACCTGAACCAGATGCTCGACTCGCTGGTGGTCATCCTGCGGCGGGTGATTAACTGCCGGAGCTGCTGCATCTTCCTGCTGGATGAAAAGTCGGGCATGCTGGAGATCCGGGCGGCCAGCGGCATCAAGCCGAAATGGCAGAAAGAGGCCAAACTGCGGGTTGGGGAGGGCGTCAGCGGCCGGGTGGTGGTGGAGCGCCGGCCCATTTACATCCCTGACACCTATCAGGAGCCGGACTTTATCTTCTTCGACCCGGAGGTGCGCTCCCTGCTGGTGGTGCCGATGATCACCAAGGGGAATGTGATCGGCACCTTGAGTGTGGATGACAGCATGCCCAACGCCTTTGACCCGGAAGAGGGCCGGCTGTTGACCATTGCCGCGGCGCAGGCGGCCGCTATGATCGAGAATGCGCGTCTGTACGAAAGCCTTAAAGAGCGGGCGCGCCGGCTGAAGCTCGCCTATGATGAGCTGAAAGAGCTGAACCGCCTGAAATCGGAATTTGTGCAGAACGTCTCCCATGAGCTTCGCACACCGCTGACCTTTATCCGCGGGTATGTGGACCTGCTGTTAGAGGGCGCGCTGGGAGAGCTGAATGAACAACAGCGTGAAGCCCTGCAGATCGTCTCCAATAAGACCGAGACACTGACCCGTCTCGTAGGCGACATTATTTCCCTCCAGCGCGCCGAGATGGCTTCCCTGGAGCTGGCGCCGGTCTCTCTGGCGGATGTCATTGACATGGCCCTGCGGGGGGCGGAGGCAGCGGCACAGGAGGCGAATTTGCAGTTGATATGCAAGGTCCCGCCTGATTTAGACCCGGTATTCGGGGATCGCGCTCGTCTGGGGCAGGTGCTGGATAACCTGATCGGCAATGCTCTCAAATTCACCCCGCCAGGCGGCCTCATCGAGATATCGGTCGAGGACGCCGGCGATTACGAGCGGGTGCTGGTACGGGATACCGGCATCGGCATCCCATCGGATAAGCTGGAGAGGATCTTTGAGCCGTTCTATCAGATTGATGGTTCCACGACGCGGCGCTTTGGGGGCGCCGGCCTGGGCCTGGCCATCGTGAAACAGATCGTCGAGGCGCACGGGGGCCAGGTGGGGGTCATCAGCGAAGTGGGCAAGGGCAGTACGTTCTTCTTCACCGTGCCGAAATACCGCCCAGCCGGCGGTGGATAGATGCAGGACAGCAAAGGCGCTGACAGCAGAGCCGCAAAGGAGGAACATGTGATCCGAAGCTTTGCAGAGCTGGTCGAAGCGGCCAAAGCGAAAGGGCCGAAACGGGTAGCCATTGCCGCCGCCCATGAGCGGGAGGTACTGCTGGCGGCGGTCGACGCGGAGCGGCAGGGGCTGGCGGAATGCATCCTCGTTGGGGATGTGCCGGCCATCCAGCGCATCGCGCAGGAAGAAGGCCTTGACCTGAGCCGCATGGAGATGATCCATGTGCCGGAGCCGCGCGAGGCCGCCCGGCAGGTCATGGCGCTGGTCAGCCAGGGTCGGGCGGATATGGCGATGAAGGGACGGGTGGAGACGGGAGATTTTCTGCGGGCGGCGCTGGATAAGGAGTTTGGGATCCGTGCCGGCCGGCTCCTCTCGCACGTGGGCGTGTTTGAGATACCTGGTTTTGACCGGTTGATCTTCGTCAGCGACGCCGGCGTAGTGGTGGCGCCAGACCTGGAGCAGAAAGTAGAGATCGTGCAGAACGCCATCTCAGTCGCCCAGGCGCTGGGCATCTCCTGTCCCAGGGTGGCCATCATCGCGGCGACGGAGATGGTGAACCCCAAGATTCCCAATACCATGGACGCCGCCAATCTGTCCAAGATGGCCGAGCGCGGCCAGATCATCGGCGGCATTGTGGACGGCCCGCTGGCGCTGGACAACGCCATCTCGCTCGATGCCGCGGAGGTCAAGGGCATTCGCAGTGAGGTTGCCGGCCGGGCCGACATCCTGATTGTGCCGGATATCGAGGCCGGCAACGTGCTGGCCAAGGCTATCACCTATTTTGCCAAGGGCAAGATGGCCGGCATTGTCCAGGGCGGCCGCTCCCCGCTCATCGTCGCGTCGCGGGCGGACCCCCACGAATCCAAGATGGTTTCCATGGCATTGGGGATTTTGCTGGCAAACTAACGTTGGGAATGGCGCATGATTGACGCACCGAGCACTTCCGCCGGCGGAAGCCGCAGGCTGTGGGAAACACTGAGGCTTCTTCCCAAAATTGATCTCCACCGCCATCTGGAAGGCTCGCTTCGGCTGAGCACGCTGGCGGAGGTGGCACAGGCGCACGGCGTGGATCTGCCCAGCTATAATATTGAGGACCTGCGTCCCTACGTGCAGGTGACCGACGAAGAGCCCAACTTCCACGCCTTTCTGGAGAAGTTTCGCTTCCTGCGGCAGTTCTATTCCACCCGGGAAGCCATCGAGCGGGTCGCATATGAGGCGGTGGCGGACGCCGCGGCGGATAATGTGCGCTATCTGGAACTGCGGTTCAGCCCCGCAACGCTGGCGGCGCACCAGGGTTTTGATTTAGAGGAGGTGACGGACTGGGTCATCTGGGCGGTGGAGCAGGCCGGCCGGGATTTCGGGGTGACCACGGGCCTGCTCGTCACCATCAAGCGGGAGCTGAGCCCGAGTGAGGCAGAACGGGTCGCCCGGGTGGCGTTCGCGCGGGCCGGCCGGGGCATCGTCGGGCTGGATATCGCCGGCGATGAGGTCAATTATCCCCTGGCACCCTTCGCCGGCATCCTGCGCCAGGCGCACCGCGAAGGGTTGGGGCTGACCATTCATGCCGGCGAGGCCATCGGCGCCTGGAGCGTGCGGGAGGCGGTGGAGGAATACGGGGCGGACCGCATTGGCCACGGGGTGCGGGCTGTCGAGGACCCGGAGGTGGTGGAACTGCTGTGCCGCGCCGGCGTGACGCTGGAAATCTGCCCCACCAGCAACATTCACACCGCCACCGTCCCCCACCTGGCCCGCCATCCCCTGCGGCACTTTCTGGCACAAGGTGTGCGGGTAACCATCAATACCGATGACCCGAGCATCTCCAACACCACCCTCACAGACGAGTATCTCATCGCCGTCCGTGAAATTGGGGTCAGCCTGCCCCAGTTGGGCGTGGTGGTGTGGAACGGCGTGCGGGCGGCTTTCACCAACCAGAATGCGAAGGAGCAGTTGTGGAGGACATTCAAGGGGGAATGGGAAAAAATCCTTGCTATATCTTTACCGGACGCTTTGGAAGTGGAAAGACCGAGATAGCCATCAACTTTGCGCTGAAGCTGTGCCGCGAGCCGGCCAGCGCGGACGGCGGATGCCCTGTGCTGGTGGACCTGGATGTGGTGACGCCGTACTTCCGCTCGCGGGAAATGGCTGACCGCATGCGGGAACGGGGCGTGGAGGTGGTGACGCCGGCGGCGGTGGCGCGTTACCTCGATACCCCCGGCCTGACACCCGAAATCATGGGCGTCCTGCAGGACAGCCGGCGCACTGTGGTCCTCGATGTAGGCGGCGATGTGCAGGGCGCCAGGGTGCTGGCCCAGTACCGCGATGTCCTGCGGGAGCGGGGCTACATCATGTATGTGGTGGTGAACCCATATCGTCCGTTCACACAGGATGATGTGGGCATTGCCAGCGCGGTGCGCGATATGGAGCTGACCACCCGGCTGTTGGCCGGCGGGTTGGTGGGGAACCCGCACATGCTGGCCAGCACTACTCCGGAACAGTTCCTGGAAGGGTGGAAGGTGCTGGTGCGGGCGAGTCAGCGGTTGGGCATACCGCTGGCGATGGTGGCGGTGGAGCAGAGCCTTCTGCCGGCGGTGGCCGATCAACTGCCGGCGGACACGCCGCTCCTGCCGCTGGAGCGCTTCTTCTTCCCGCCGTGGGAGGAAGAGCCAGGCGCCGGCTGACAATACAGCGCCCCTGGGATTCGGTGCACGAAACTGTGGATATACGGATAGATGGGAGAGAAAGCGATGGCCATTCGCACCTTTGAGGAGTTGATCCAACTGGCCCAAACGCGCGGCCCTAAGCACGTGGTCCTGGTCGCCGCCGACCAGTGGGAAGCGCTGGAAGCCGCCGCGCTGGCCTATCAGCGCGGCCTGGCGGAGTTTACCCTGCTCGGCAACGTGGAACGCATCGAGACCCTTCTCGCCGAAGGGAAATTTGACCTGGGCTTCCCTGAGATTATCCATGAACCGAGCCAGCGCCGGGCGGCAGAGCGGGCTGTGGAGATGGCGCGCAACGGCCTGGCCGACATCGTCATGAATGCCAAGGCACAACCGCGACATCTGGTGCGTGTGGCGGATGACCCCATCTCCGGCCTGCGCAACGGCGAATGTGTGATGAGCGATGTGGCGGTGTTTGAGATCCCCAATTTCGACCGCCTGATTTTCGTGACCGATATCCTCGTTTGCACGGCGCCGGACTTGCAGGCCAAAGCCTGCATGGTGCAGAACGCCATCAATGTTGCTCGCGCGCTGGGGGTGGAGCGGCCGAGAGTGGCGATCCTCTCTGCCACGGAGGTGGTCAATCCCAAGATCCCCATCAGCATTGACGCGGCCAACCTTTCGAAAATGGCCCAGCGGGGGCAGATCGTCGGGGGGATTGTGGATGGGCCTCTGGCGCTGGATAACGCCATTTCCGAGGTGGCGGCGAGCATCAAAGGTATCGAGAGCGATGTCGCCGGCCGCGCCGACATCCTGGTCGCGCCGGATATCGAGGCCGGCAACCTGCTGGCAAAGGCCATCACCTACTTCGCCGGCGGCCAAATGGCCAGCGTGATCGTCGGTGGGCGCTGTCCCATCGTCATGCCCTCGCGCTCGGACCCGCCGGACGCCAAGCTGGCTTCCCTTGCCCTGGGGGTGTATCTCAGCGGCATGAGTTATGAGCCTGTGAAATAATGGGATTGTCTGCACTTTCCAACCGAACATCACTGACAAGGAGGTCAACGAAGGATGTCCCACATTGTAGTGGATGAGGACCGCTGTAAGGGGTGCGGCCTGTGCACGACGGTCTGCCCGTTTGACCTGGTGCATATTGCGGACCATTTTAACGCCAAGGGCTATCGGCCGGCGACGCAGGTGGACCCGAAAGGGGAATGCACAGGGTGCGCCATGTGCGCCATGATGTGCCCCGATGTGGCGATTGTAGTGTACAAAACGGTGCGTGTGCCGTGATGACGCGGCATACCACCGTTTTGTTGTTCTGGCGATGACGATATCCTGGAAGAGGAGCGCATCCATGTCTTCCAAAATCCTGATGAAGGGCAATGAGGCGATTGCGGAGTCCGCGATACGGGCCGGCTGTCAGGCCTATTTCGGCTATCCGATCACCCCGCAGACCGAAGTGCTCGAATACATGGCGCGGCGCATGCCGCAGTTGGGACGCGTGTTCCTGCAGGCCGAGAGCGAGCTGGCGGCCATCAACATGCTGTACGGTGCGGCGTGCGCCGGCGTGTGCGCCATGACCTCCACCTCCAGCCCCGGCTTCAGCCTGATGCAGGAGGGCATCTCCTACATCGCCTGCTCCATGGTGCCGGCGGTGGTGGTCAATGTCATGCGCGGAGGGCCGGGACTGGGCAACATCCAGCCTTCCCAGGCGGATTACTCCCAGATGACCAAGGGCGGCGGTCACGGCGACTATAAGGTGCTGACCCTGGCACCGTCCACCATTCAGGAGCTGGTAGACCATGTTGGCCTGGCGTTCGATCTGGCGGACGAGTACCGGCAGATCGTCTTTGTCATCGCGGATGGCATGCTGGGCCAGATGATGGAGCCGGTGGAACTGCCCGAGATGCGGGAACTGCGGCCGCCGCCGGCCTGGGCGCTGACCGGCGCGAAGGGCCGGCCGAAGAATATTATCACCTCCCTGTACCTCAACGCGCCGGAGCTGGAAAAGGTCAACCAGGAACTGCAGGCCGTGTATCGGCGCATCGAGGCGAATGAAGTGCGCTATGACTCCTATCTGCTGGAGGATGCGGAGATCGCTGTCGTGGCGTACGGCACTGCGGCGCGCATTGCCCGCACCGCTATCCGCAGGGCGCGTGAGGCCGGCATCCGCGTGGGTTTGTTCCGCCCCATCACCGTGTATCCGTTCCCATACGAAGCGCTGGCGGAGGTGGCCGGCCGGGTGCAGGAAATGCTGGTGGTGGAGATGAGCGCCGGCCAGATGCTGGAAGATGTGCGCATGGCCACCTGCTGTCGGGTCCCCATCCGCTTCTTCGGTAAGATGGGCGGTGTTGTCCCCCTGCCAGAAGATATTCTGGCGGAGATCGAAGCCCTTGCCCAAGGGAAGCCGGCCATGGTGGCCCAGAAAGGAGCGTGAGACATGGTCGAAGCGGAGAAGCAGGAACGCATCGTGTTCAGCCGGCCGAAGGCCTTGACGGATACCACCACCCATTACTGCCCGGGGTGCATTCACGGCATCGTACACCGCCTGATCGCCGAGGCGATTGATGAGCTGGGCATCCAGGACCGCACCATCGGCATCGCGCCGGTGGGGTGTTCGGTGCTGGCGTATCACTATTTCGACGTGGACTTCGCGGAGGCGGCGCACGGCCGGGCGCCGGCGATGGCAACTGGCCTCAAGCGCGTTCAGCCGGACAAGATCGTCTTTACCTATCAAGGGGATGGTGACCTCGCCGCCATTGGGACGAACGAGATCATCCATGCGGTCAACCGTGGCGAGAACATCACCACCTTTTTTATCAACAACGCCATTTATGGGATGACCGGCGGGCAGATGGCGCCGACGACCCTGCCCGGTCAGGTGACGACCTCAACGCCTTTCGGGCGGGATGTGCGCGCCGCCGGCTATCCCCTGCGGGTATGCGAGCTGATGGCGACCCTGGCGGGTGCGGCATACGTCGTGCGGCGCACCGCCATCAACCCGCGGGAGATCCGCCGGCTGAAGAAGGCCATCGTCACCGCTTTCAAGGTGCAGATGGCCGGCCTGGGCTACTCCCTGGTGGAGGTGGTATCCAACTGCCCGACCAACTGGGGCATGACGCCCATTGAGTCGCTGGAATGGCTCGAGAAGAACATGCTTCCGTACTATCCTCTGGGCGATTTCAAGGTCGCCGAAGGGGTGGAAAACCTGTGAGTGCCGGCGGAGGCCGGCTGTCGTCAAGGAGGACGATATGCACGAGGAAGTGATTATCTCCGGGTTCGGCGGACAGGGAGCGCTGTTCGCCGGCCAATTGCTGACCTATGCCGGCCTGGCCGAGGGCCGGCATGTGAGCTGGATACCATCCTATGGCCCGGAAATGCGCGGCGGCACCGCCCACTGCACCGTGATCATCTCCGATGAGCCGATCGGCTCACCCATCATCTACCGTCCCACGAGCTGTATCGTGCTGAACCCGCCGTCCTTCGAGAAATATGAGCCGCTGGTCAAACCGGGAGGATTCCTGATCGTCAATTCCTCCCTGGTGCGCCAAAAATCGGCGCGCACGGACATCACGGTGGTGGAGGTGCCGGCCAACGACCTGGCGTACGAGATCGGCAATGTGCGGGTGGCAAACCTGGTACTGCTGGGGGCACTGCTGGGGATCAACCCCTTTGTGCGGCTGGAATCGGTGATCCAGGCGCTGGAAGAGCATGTGCCCGAACAGCGCCGGCACATCATCGAGCCGAATAAGCGGGCCTTGCTGGCAGGACACCGCATTGCCCAGGAGAGCCGGCAGGCGGTGCATTAATTCCCGAGCGGCGCGTGCCGGCGGAAAAGAAGCGGGAATATCCTCATGCGCTCGATCACTGGCCGGCAAAGCCCGCCGGCCAGGGTGTCGACCTGCGCCTGCAGGCAGACCTCGCCGCGTGACAGCGTCCCGGTCAGTGCGGCGGCGGCAGTTCCTCCCTGCGTGAGGACGACCGCCGGCTGGACCTCCCCCTGCGAGCTGGCGAAAGCGACCTCCAGGCCGTCGGGGGCAGGGTTGTCGAAGGCATCCAGCACCTGCACGGCGAAGGGGATATGGGCCTCGCCGGCGCGCAGGAAGGCCAGCTCGAACGACCAGCGCAGTTGCGCCGGCGGGCCTGGTACGATGTTGACCATCCGGGTCTGACTGATGTCGGAGGAGACCTGGGCGGTGATCTGGTCGGGGCCGGCGGCGGTAGGGGGCTGATAGGTACTGCGCACCATACCGCGGTACGTATACGCCAGCGCCGGCGCGACACTGCCCCGCTGGGCGGATATCAGCACCGCCGTGCCGTCCTGGACGGGATTGCCGGCGGCGTCCTGCACCGTCACCGTCAGGGGCACCGATGGCGTGCCGGCGGTAATGACTTCGTGCTCCAGCGCAAGCTGGAGCTCCGCCGGCGGGCCGGGCTGAACGGTGACCGTGATCTGTTCGGTCAGCGCGCCGGCCTGCACGGTGATATGAGCGGGGCCAGCCAGCTCCCCGGGGATGAACTGCGCCAATGCCGTGCCGCCGGCGGTTTGTGCCTCTGCCGGCAAGATCGTCCCAAGGTCTGTGGAGAACGATATAGCGGTGCCCTCCGGCGCCGGCGCGCCGAGCAGGTCCACCAGGGTAGCGGTGATGGTGATGGGATCTCCCAGGGCCTGGACGGACCCCGCGCCGGCATATGCCTGCAGGATGGCGCCGTGCACAGCCGCCTGGACAGCGCGCCGCAGGTTGAGCCGGCCCCAACCGCAATACACATCGGGGCCGGGGTAACTGGCGTAATTCAGATCATCGGCGCTCAAGCGCAAGGTGCTCATGACCTCTGCCGGTGTGAGCCCGGGGTTCACCGCCCAGAGCAGGGCCGCGGCGCCGCTGACATGCGGCGCGGCCATGGAAGTGCCGCTGGCGGTGCTGTAGGTGGGGCCGGAGGAGGTGCGCGAGGTGCTGTAAATGCCGGCGCCTGGCGCCAGCAGGTCCAGCCCCGGCCCGTAATTGGACAGCCACCAGCGCTCATCCGATGAGGTGCTGGCACCGATCGCCATAATGTCGGGATGGCGTGCGGGATAGGCCGGCGTGCTGGCGCCGGCGTTGCCGCTGGCCGCCATCATGACCGCGCCCCGATCCTTGACATAATTTACTGCCTCATCCAGGAGCCGGCGCTCCTCCGCTGTCAAATCCCCGTCGACCGAGACGCTCAGGTTCAGGATCCGCGCGCCGTTATCCGCCGCGTACCGCATCGCCTGGAGCATGCCCAGGAACGAGCCCTGTCCGTTGCGGTCCAGGAATTTCACCGCCATGAGCTGAACCTGCCAGGTGGTGCCGGCGACCCCGAGGGCGTTGTTGCCCACCGCGCCGGCGATGCCGGCCACGTGCGTGCCGTGCCAGTGGTCGTCATCCGGGTTGGGGGAGTTGGCGACGAAGTTCCATCCCCAACGGTCATCTACATAGCCGTTGCCATCGTCGTCTATGCCGTTGCCGGCGATTTCATCCCCATTTTGCCACAGATTGGCCTGCAAATCGGGATGAGATAGGCTGATGCCGGTGTCGAGGATGGCGATGACCGCTTGGCGGGAGCCGGTGGTGATGTCCCAGGCCGCCGGCGCCTGGATGATGCGCATGTTCCACTGCGCAGTATAGCCGGGGTCGTTCGGTTCGGCGGCGATGACTACGCGCCGGTTGGGGATGAGCCATTCGAAGGCGCCGCTTTCGGCCAGCCGGCGCAGGGCGGGTACATCCTCGCCGCTGGTCCCGCCGGCACAGGTCAATTCCCACAGGTTCAGCGCCGGGATAAAACGGGCGTTCAGGCCGGCCTGGCCGGCCAGCTCGGCGATATCACTGGTGCTTCCCTCTGCCGGACGGGCCAGCCAGCTACAGGTCTGCGAGACGGGCGCCGGGACAGCGGGTTGGCGCGAGGGCTGGGCACTGCCGGCCATTCCCAGGACCGCCAGCAGTGCCAGACAGCAAACGCCGGCCAGTAGAATCCGCCGTACGATGGCCCGAGCGAGAGACCATCCCTTCATGCCCGTCCCATGTCCCTCCATCGGTTGCCCGTCAGGTGCGCCGCGCCTGCTGGTACCAGTTCCAGAGGGCGATGATGACGATGATAGCGGTGGCAAAGAGCGCCAGGATGATGCCGGCCATCAGCAGGGTGAAGAGCGCCGGCGGCAGGGGCGGGCGGGTTGTCTCCGTGCTGGCGGAAGCCTCGCCGGCTGGGGCAGGGCCGGTCGGGGATATCTGCGGGGCGGCGGCCGGGTTGGTGGTGGGAGCCGGCGCCGCGGGTGCCCCGCCTGCGGCCGGCGGCGCGGTCGTGCCGGCGGTGGGCGCGCTGGTGGACGCGCCGGGCGCGGAAGGGGATGGTACTGCCGGCGTCAGGGCCGTCGGCGGCTGAACGACAGGAACTGTCGGCTGTACCGGCGTCGGGGCCGGCGGCTGGGTAGCCCCAGGGGCGGGGGTAGGCCCGCCGGTGGCCGGCGGCACGGTCACGCGCGGGCGGGGGGTCGAGGTCGGACGCGGGGTGGAGGTGGGGCGGGGGGTGGAGGTCGGCCCGAGTATCTGCCCCACGTCAATGGTTCCGCCGCGCGCCGTGGATGGCAGGACAATGCCCTGGGGGTTGGAAATGAGCGCCTCCAGGGAGATGGCGGTGCCGCCGTCCATTTTGCCGCGCACTGTCAGGACGGCGATGGTGCCGTCGCCATTGGCCGGCGGAGCGGGGTTCAGCAGTGTGATGGCGAAGAGGGCCGTTCCGCCCTCGTTGTCGACGCGCGAGACCGGCGAGCCGCCGGCGAACAGGCTCCCCGCTTCGATGGACAGCACCTCGATGATGGTCGGGTCATAGCGCAGGGTGACCTGCGCGGCATAGGCGTTTTGAACGTTCCTAGCTGCTATGGAGATGGTGGCCTGTTGGCCGACGGCTACAGCCTGGGCCGGCGGGGAGATGAAGATCTCCGCTCCGTCCGCCAGCGCGCTGGCCGTGCCGGCGAGGAACAGCAGGCTGAGCAGGAATGCGGCGGCGGAAAGGCGTATGCTCATACGAGGCGTTGCATGCTCGGTCAGTTGCGCGTTCCAGGACATGATGGTTTTTCCCTTGAGGATTGTCGATCAATACCGCATAATCAGCGGCAGAATGGCAGGGTGCCAGATGGATGCTGTGGAGTTGACGATGTCGAACGGGATAAACACCGGGTCGGGTGTGCCGGGCGCGTACAGTCCGGTGCGGGTCAGATGATTGGTCTGGGTGATGACTGCGATGTCGCTGGTGCCCGGGCCTACGGCCTGAAAGGCCACCGAGGCGAAGAGGCCACTGCCGGAGGCCGGCGGGCCGGAGAGCAGGGTCACGCAGTAAGTGATGAGGCCCAGCTCGTTATCGGCGGCGTTGATGACAAAGCCCCGCGCCGGGTCGGGAAATGTGCCGCGCGCGATCTGCACGCCCGGGGCCGCCGGGTCGGCGTCCACCACCTGCAGACGCGCCGGGTCGAAGGACAGATACACATCGGCCGCGACGAGGGCAGGGACGTCCTGAATGTGAATTTCCAGGGTGCGGGTGAGGCCCAGTCGGCGAAATTCCATTGTCTGCGGCTCCAGCACGATGCGCGCGGAGGGCTGTGCGAGGGCGCCGGCGGCCGCGAACAGGGCAAAGAGCAGGAGGCCGGCGGTGAGCGTCAGGATGGCCAGTTTGCGCCAGCCGGCGGATAAGTTGCGGGTGAACGGGGCGTTCCCAGGCATGGACTTTCTTTCTCTCCCATCACAGCGGTTCGGAACGGTATGGGTATTGTAAAGGATGATGGAGGGGATGTCAAAAGGCGGCGTGGGTCAGGGCAGGTGACAGCCGCCGTAGCGGCGGCTGTCACCTGGTGGATGCAGGGTTTACCGCAGGAAGGGGGCGAGCACCTCGTCCAGGGTTGGCCGGCCGATTTCCTGCAGTTCGTAATAGACCCGGTCGCTGGGATGGCGGATGGTGATCAGCCGGCGCAGATCAATGGGTGTACCGATGAGCACCAGGTCTACAGGCGCGGCGTTGATGGTGGCCTCCAGCTCCTGAATCTGCTGGCGGCCGTAGCCCATCGCCGGCAGGACCTTCCCCGTCTTCGGATACTTGCGGTAGGTTTCCAAGATGGAGCCGACAGCATAGGGCCGGGGGTCAACGATTTCTGCGGCGCCGTATTTCAGCGCGGCGATATAGCCGGCGCCGTAGGACATCTCGCCGTGCGTCAGGGTGGGGCCATCCTCGACCACCAGCACGCGTTTGCCGGCGATCTCCTCCGGCCGTTCGACAAAGATGGGCGATGCGGCTTCGACCAGCGTCGCGGTGGGGTTGACCTGGCGCACGTGTTCCCGCACCAGGTTGACGGCGGCCATATCTGCCGTGTCAATTTTGTTGAGCACCACCACGTTTGCCATGCGCAGATTGGCCTCGCCGGGGTGATAACTCAGCTCATGGCCGGGGCGGTGCGGGTCCGCCACGACGATGTGCAGGTCGGTCTGATAGAAGGGCAGGTCGTTGTTGCCGCCGTCCCAGATGATGATATCCGCCTCCTGTTCTGCCTGGCGCAGGATTTGTTCATAGTCCACGCCGGCATACACCACGATGCCGCGCCGGAGGTGCGGCTCATATTCCTCGCGCTCCTCGATAGTGCATTCATGGAGGTCCAGATCCTCATATGTGGCAAAGCGCTGGCAGGTTTGGCGCACCAGGTCTCCGTAGGGCATGGGGTGGCGGATGACGACGACGCGCTTGCCGGCGGCTCGCAGGATGTCGCACACGCGGCGGGTGGTCTGGCTTTTGCCGCTTCCCGTGCGCACCGCGCAGACGGAGATGACCGGTACCCGGGCTTTCAGGGCGGTGGATGCCGGCCCGAGCAGGAGAAAATCGGCGCCGGCGGCCAGCGCCGCTGAGGCGCGGTGCATGACATACTCGTGCGAGACGTCGGAGTAAGCGAAGACGACCAGGTGGATGTGCTTCTCGCGGATCAGCTCCACCAGCGACTCTTCCGGGTAGATGGGGATGCCCTGGGGATAGAGTGGGCCGGCCAGTTCGGGGGGATAGCGCCGGCCTTCGATGTTCGGGATCTGCGTGGCGGTGAAGGCCACGACCTCATAGGCCGGGTTCTGGCGGAAAAAGACGTTGAAGTTGTGGAAGTCCCGGCCGGCGGCTCCCATGATGAGCACGCGTGCCCTCTCTGGCTGTTGTGGTTTCGTCATTGAAACGGTCTCCTTTCTCTGCGATGGATGGTCTGCGATCGTTCGGGTGAGCTTCACTGCCCGGCCGGCTCACTGGCCGGCTCTTTCGCTGGACGGCGAATGGGGTTGCGCACCAGCCGCGCCAGCAGGATGCCCAGCTCGAAGAGCAGTAACAGCGGCCCCATCACCAGCGCCATATTAAAGGGGTCCGGGGTGGGGGTGATAATCGCCGCGGCGATAGCGATGATGACCACCGCGTACTTGCGCTTGGAAGCCAACTGTTTGGCGTCCACGATGCCCATCTTGGCCAGCACCAGCATGATGAGCGGGGTCTCAAAGGTCACCCCCATCCAGAATAAGAGGGTGAGCACGAAATTGGTATATTCGCTGATGGTCCACCAGGGCGTGGCGAGCTGACTGCCGAAGGAGAACAGGTAGCGCAGGGCGAAGGGGAGCAGGACAAAGTATGCGAAGGCGATGCCCCCCACGAAGAACAGGAATGCGCTGGGAATGGCGAAGAAGGCGAATATCTTGAACCCGCGCTTTTCCTTGGGCGTTTCCATGGCAGGGTAGATGAAGGCCATCAGCTCATAGACCAGGACGGGGATGGCCAGCACAAAGCCGCACAGCAGGCCGACCTTGAACCAGGTGAGGATCATTTCCGGCGGCCGCACGAAGATGAGCTGGATGTTGCCGGCCGGCCGCTTGAGGATGTTGAAGATTTTCTCGACGAAGAAGAGGCTCCCGATAATGGTGACGATCATGACGATGGCGGCGGCCATGAGCCGGCGGCGCAGTTCCTCCAGGTGCTCGGCACCCTGGTACAGGCCGCCGATGAGCGCGTAGAAGGGACTGCCACTGCGCTTCCAGTCCCGGCGGGCTTCGGCCAGGGTCTTGGGGGGCAGGTTATTCTGCTGGCGGCGGAAGTTTTCAATGGCCAGCCAGAGCTGTTCCAGGCCCTGGGGCAGTTTTTTGGGTCCGACGACGATCAGCACCACCAGGGCAAGGAAAAAGGTGCTCAGGGCACTGGTTCCTGTGTTCATATGCGTCCTTCGTTATCCTCAGGGGGGTGGACTATCGGCGGTGCTTCGGGGCCAGGCGCATCGGGAGCTGGGACGGCCGGCGGAGTGTCAGCAGTCTCACTGCCGGCGGCAGGCTCCTCAGATGTCTCGGAAGGCGCCGGCGCCTGAGCGGATTCATCGGGTGCCGGCGCGGCGGTGCCGGCAGTCTGCGCCTGCTGGGCACGGTCCAGCGCGTCGGCCTGGGCCTCCAGCACATTGGCCAGGGTGGTCGGGTTGATTTCCTCCAGGTCAAATTCCTCAGCCAGCTCTTTGGTGGCCTGGCGGAATTTGCGGATAGCTTTTCCCAGGGAAGCGCCGACTTCAGGGATTTTGTCCGGCCCAAACACCATCAGCACAATGACCAGTATCAATAACAGCTCCATGGGGCCGATATTGAAAAAGTTCATGCCTGTGAGCTCTCCTCGGAGGGCGCCGGCGGGGGAGGGGCCATGTAATCGCGCAGTTCCCCGAGCCGACCGCTGGCCTCCAGTTCCTCCAGAATAGACGCCAGCACGCCGTTCACAAAGCGGTGGGTGCTGTCCGAGCCGAAGTGTTTGCCCAACTCCACCGCTTCGTTGATGGCCACTCGGGGCGGTGTTTCGCCCCACAGCAGTTCCAGCGTGCCGATGCGCAGGATATTGCGGTCGACAATAGCCACGTCGTTGATGGGCCAGAGGGGAGCGTGGCGCTGGATGAGGTCATCAATGGTGGCGCGGTGTTGGAGCACGCCCCAGACGAGCCGGCGGGCGAACGCGGCATGTTCGGGAGCCAGGGAGCTCTCCTCCAGCCGGTACTGCAGAGCCCGCTCCGGGTCGTGTCCTACTGCATCTACCTCGAATAACGCTTGCAGTGCCACATGTCGGGCCAAGCGTCGGTGTTTCATCCAATCGCCCCCCCGTTCCCCGGGTTGCAACCTTTCGTCAGAGTATTATCCCACAATTGCCGCCATGGCCTAACATGGCGGTGTCGTACATTAGTCATTATGCCACCAAAGCGCGCTATTCGTCAAAATTCGGGCATGGGAGGGCATGGGAACGGTCCCGATGTCCATTTTTCATGGGCGGAGCAGGCTCCAGCGGTACTCGCTGAGGGGGATAGGGATGCCGGTCAGGACAATGTACCAGTCGGGGATGTCATTTTTCCGCAGGATACGCCAGTTGAACAGGGGCGTCAACTCCTGCAGGGTATATACCTGTCTCATGGAGGCATACCAGTCCATATCCTCATCCTGTTGGAAATGCCAGTATTCGATGGCGAGGAAATGCCAGGTCCATGAGAAGTCGGCCTTATCCACGGAGGCGATGCGCTCCCAGCCGAAGGAGGAGGCCAGGTCGGTGAAGTCAACATAATATCCTGATGGAATGATATCCCAACGTCCACCCTGTTCGGGGAAGCGCCGGCGCGCGCTCCCGCTGAAGTCCCAGGGCGGCTCGCGCAGAGGCATGCCCAGACTGCCGTCCTGTCGGGCGGCGCGCAGGTAGACGCGCCAGTAGGTGTGGCCGCCGATGTCCTCGCGCACGACGGCCATCATGGGAAAGCCGTTCCGGTCCCGGTAGTCGAAGAGCGTGTCAATGGCGCGGCCGGCCTTGTGCCAGCTCGCGTACGTGGTTGTCTCGCTGTCCTCATCGAGCGGGCGCCAGGCATCGCTCAACCGCGCCAGGAAGTCAAAGCCGGCGGCCTGCTTGACCGCTTCCCGCAATTTGATGAAGGAAGGTGCGACCAGCGCGTTCAGCCGCTCGTTCGGGACATCCACGTTCTGCACGCGCACCCAGCCGGCCAGTTCCGCATCCGAATCGCCCCCCGCGGGCGGTTGAAGCTCCTCCCAGCGTATGGCATAGCGTGTGCGCCAGGGATGGTCCAGGGATTCCGCGGCGGCCGGCTGGCCGAACGGCAGGGCGCGGTCGTGCCAGGAAAGGGGGCCGGCCAGCGCGTAGCCGCGCAGGACAGTGGTCGGCAGGACGGCGGTCTGGGTTAACGGGGCGGTATGGAGCGCCCAGCCGTTGTAATACTGCTCCAGCCAGGCCAGGGAACGCCCATCGGGCGACCAGGCCGCCCATTCGTTGGCCGTGCTCCAGGTCAGCCGCGTGGTCAATCCGCCCTCCGCCGGCGGCGCCATCACCTCCAGCACCGTGACCTCGCGCTTCTCCGGCGTGCGGTAGGTGAAGGTCAGCCGGATGCCGTCGGGGGACCAGGCCGGCTGATCCTCTCCCGTGGGGCTGTTGGTGATCTGCCGCACGTCCTGGCCGTCCGGGCGCATGAAGAACAGGTCTTTATCGCCGTAGCGCCAGGAGGAGAAGG